>NZ_DASZKT010000042.1:0-3141 GCF_035552695.1 Actinospica sp. | reverse complement strand
GTGGTCAGGCCGAGGAGGTCGAGGACGAACTCGGCGCCGGCCCGGCGGCCCCGCTCGAACAGCTCGTCGACCTCGGGATCCTGCCCCCCTGCGCGCATCAGGGCCAGCATGGTGTGGACGTGGCCACGCCGGTACTAGATGTGGCGCCGGAACAGACCGCGCAGCCGCTGTTCGGGCGTGTGCTCGTCCGCGCGTGGTTTGTGCAGGTCGACTATCTCGGCCAGCATCTCCTGCAGGACGGCGAGATACAGGCCGCGTTTGTCCTTGAAGTGGTAGAACAGCAAGCCGTGGGCGACGCCAGCCGCCTCGGCGATCTCCTGGATGTAGATCTCGTCATAAGGCTTGCGGGCGAACAGTTCGGCCGCGACCGCGACAAGCGCCGCCCGGCGCTGCCCGCGCGCCGGCTTCGCGGAAGTCATCCTGGCAGCCCCCCTGCTGTCACCGCATTGCGCAGTTCCCCGATGCCGTCGATGGCCACCGCGACAGTATCGCCGGCCTTCAGGTAGGTCCCGGACGCGAGCCCGACCCCGGCGGGCGTCCCGGTGAGGATGACATCCCCCGGTGCCAGCGTGATCGAGGCGGAGACCGCCTCGATGATCTCGGCCACCGAGAACAGCATGTCGCTGGTCCGGCTTTTCTGCCGTTGCTCACCGTTCACATGCGTGGTGATGGTGAGGTCGAGCGGCTGCGTGAACTCGTCCGGCGTCACCACGACCGGCCCCAACGGCTTGAAGGTCGGAAACGTCTTGCTGCGCTGGATCACCGGCAGGTCGACCACGGATCCGTCGCGCATACCCCGGACCTGGACGTCACGAGCCGTCTCGTCGTTGGCGACGGCCTGCCCGCCCACGTGGTGCCACGCGTCGGTGGCGCGGATGTCCTTGCCGCCGGTCCCGATGACGACGGCGAGCTCCGCCTCGTAGTCGACGTGGCCGGGCGCCTCGGCGGGCAGCACGATGGGCGAGCCGTGCGCGGTGAAGAAGTCGCGCCCGGCCGACACCGGGAAGAACTGCGGCGCGGCCGGCATGACGATGCCGGCCTCGACCACGTGGTCCCGGTAGTTGGCGCCGACCACGACGACCGTGGCCGGCGCGGACACCGGCGCGAGAAGCGTGACCGAGCCCGGAGTCACCCGGTCGGTCACCCTCGCGGTGCGCACCCGGGCAATGTCGTCCGCCAGCAGGCTTCCGACGTCCGGGTGGGGAAGGTCCAGCAGGAGCAGCGCGTCGCCATCGCCACGGGCCAGCCCCAGGGTCGTGCGGTACAGGCGCATCACGTCACCGACTTCCGGCGAGGATCGTGATGCGGCGCGCGGAGATGCGCCACACGCCGTCTGCGCCACGGTCGAGCACGTCCCGAACATGGCTCAGCGCGCGCGGCTTCGGGCTCGCCGACCGATCGTCGCCCAGCACATAGAGCTGCAGATGACAGTCCGACTCGGCCCGGTCGGGGCCGGTGAACCAGAACGCCGACGGAGTCAGGACGTGCACGGTCGTCCTGGCCGCAGCCTCCCGCTCTCGCATCGCGCCGTGAATGTCCGCGCCGCGGAGCGTCACGTCACCGGACGGTTTCGTCGCATCCGACAGCGTCAGCGCCCCGTCGACCGTGTACAGCTCGGCCGCCTGGGTCGCGTGCCCGTCGTCGATCAGCTGGAACGACGCTCGCACGACGTCCGCACAGGCGAGGCGCGCGACAACATCGGTCGCGCTGCCGGCGGCGGTCACCATGTCGGCGCGGCCAGTTCGGCGGCGGGTTCGCCGGCGCGCAGCCGGGTGAGCATCGACTCGGGGTCGAACGGCTCGCCCACAGGGTTGTTCGCGAAACTGTCGGACTCCAGGAACGCCGTGCCCGCTTCAGGAGTGTCGAAGTTGTCGATCTGCAGCTCGATCTGGTTGCCGTCCGGGTCGGCGTAGTACATCGAGGTGGTCGGCCCGTGGTTGATCGCCACGACCGGCAGCACCGAATCGCTCTTCAGCCGCTCCCAGTTCTCGAGCAGGTCCCTCAGCGTGCGATACGTGAAGGCGATGTGGGCGAGCCCGTGGGGCGGCAACGCCGTGATCTCCTCGGCTGACAGCGCGGCGGGACCGTCTCCGATCAGTGCTTCGGCGCCCGCCGCCCGCATGGCTGCCGGGTCGGCGATGGCGATCCGGTGGTGCTCCTCGTCGTAGGTGAGGAACACCATCCCCGGCGCCTCGTGCACGACCCGGCCGCCCAGCAGCCGCACGTACCAGTCACGCATGACCGGAACCCGCTGCGAGTAGAGGACAACATGAGACAACTTCGCCGGTGAAGCCATGATCATCACTCCCTTGGCGTGATGCGGATATCACCAGCATGAGCTTGACTTGACTTCAAGTCAAGCTCATGCTGGGGTAGCTCGCCCCTCACGCCGTTGGAGGCCACCATGAACGCCGCGCAGTTCGGCGTCTTTCTCAGCCCGCGCCGCGACAGCGCGGCCGCTCTCCTCGACCACGCGCAGACGGCCGAGCACGCGGGCTTCGACTACGTGTCCATCCAGGACCACCCCTACGTGCCGGACTTCCTGGACCCGTTCGCGATCATCGGCGTGCTGGCCGGCCGGACCGAGCGCCTGCGGTTCATGACGAACGTCGCCAACCTGCCGCTTCGGCCGCCCGCGATGCTGGCCAAGACCGCCGCCAGCCTCGACGTCCTCTCCGGCGGCCGGTTCGAGTTGGGACTGGGTGGCGGCCGCTCCTGGCCGCAGATCGTCGGCATGGGCGGACCGCACTGGGAACCCGGCGAGGTGTTCACGGCCACCGACGAGGCGATCACGATCATGCACGCGCTCTGGCGGTCCGGGTCACCCGTCGACGTCCGAGGTGAGGTCTTCCGCCTCCCCGGCATCGCCCCCGGCCCGGCGCCCGCCCACCGCGTCGGGATCTGGCTGGGCGTCGGCGGACCTCGGATGCTGCGGCTGGCCGGCCGCCGCGCGGACGGCTGGGTCGCACCCCTTGGCACGCCCTACGAGACCAAACCCGCGGCACAGGACCTGATCGACACCGCCGCGCGGCAGGCCGGCCGGGAGCCCACCGACATCCGGCGGGTCATCCAGCTCGTCGGCCAGGTCACCGAGCGCGCACACACCACGCAACGCCCCCGCACCGGCTCCGGCGGTCAGCC
>NZ_DASZKT010000041.1:0-25793 GCF_035552695.1 Actinospica sp. | reverse complement strand
CCATCAAGCCCGAGTTGCGCGAGGAGTATCTCGCAGCCCCAGGACTTCCTTGACATATTCGTCCGAGTCGCGCAAGCGCTCGAGCAGGGGGATCTTTCCGGGTTGATCGACGGGTTCGCCTGGGTGCAGGAAGATCCTGCGTGCAGGAAGATGCAGCCAACGTCGGGATGGGCGAGACGGCACTCGTCCCGCCAGGGCCGACAGCAGAGGCAGCTCGCGAAGAACGGCGACAACGACAAGAACGCGCTGCGACGCCGACCCGAGTTCGAGTTGCCCGCGGACGCGGAGGGCGAGATCCCCGACGAGTTCATCCCCCGGATGTAAGTGCCCTCGCAACCACGCCGCAGCCCGTCTTGCGGCGGGTCACCGGGTCCGGTGCTGCTCCCAGCGCCGGGAAAGCTCGGCCGCATAACCTGTCAGGTCCGCGCCGAAGGCCACGTTGTTGATGCCCGGTCGCGCGACGGTCAGCTCGCCGTCACGGCTCACCCGGACCATCGTCGTCGAGCCATGCGTCCGAGACGGATCACGGAACGCATCCCCGTCCAGGACCACCAGTCGTTCCCCGAACGCTCGCCCGGCCTCAGCGGCGGACGTCGCGGAGCCCGACCCCGTAATGTTCGCGCTGCTCATGTAGAGGTATCCGAATTCGGCGATAATGCTGGAGAGTGCCGGCAACCAGGGCGTGGACGTGAAGAACGCCATGCCGTCGGAAATGGCGGGCGATAGCCACTCGGGCGGGTCCGGCCTGATCGGAGCCAGCAGGCTGACGAGTTCGGAACCGCAGAGCCAGCCGGCCATCGACACCAGGTCCTCGCAGAGGTCGAGATACGGGGCGATCACGGCCATATCCGCCACGCCGACGCCCGCCGGCTGGCTTGCGGGACGACCCTTGGCGGCGTTGACCGCTGCGGCCCGCGTGCCAGTGATCGCGTAGGCCAGCGGCGACGGACCCGGAATCACCACTGGCGTTCCCGAGCGCAGAGCCTCCGTGGCCAGGTCGACACTGCTGTCGTCGATCTGCAGAACCGGCATGGGCTTTCCCCTCATAGCGACGTTCTTGCGTATTGCCGTAGTGCTGATGGTCCGGCCATCGAATCGTCCACCCCCGTCACCTTTCGGGGGTCCCGCAACAAGGGAATGCTCGACACGCTGGGTCCGCCGTTCACCATTAGCGCGAGCCCCTCGGCGGCTGTACCGGCCGTGACAGCATCTGAAGCCGGCGATATGTTCGGGCGCAGGCTCACCGTCGTGGACGGTGCGAACAGAGTTCCGCCATAACCGGCCAGCAAAGGGCATCGTGGGCCACGTCGACGTGGCCGTTCTGACTCGTCTGACTGCGTCGAAGCCGACCGGGCAGGGTCGACTGGGGGGGTCGATCCCAGCCGCATCGGGAGCATTTCCCAACCACGGGAGCTGGTATCAGGGATGTAGGACGACCTTGATGGCGCCTGATGCTCGGTCGCCTGCGACGCGGAAGGCTTCTGGGGCGTCGTGCAGTGGGAATCGATGGGTGATAACGCCTTTCGCGATGTCGGGATTGTCGGCGAGCATCGCCGCGGCCTCCCCGGTTTCGCGGAGGCCGTCGTGGCGGCCGTAGGCGATGGCGTGGACGAAGGTGAGTTCCTTGACCAGGCTGACCACGGATGGGATCGGCACGGTCTCCGGGTAGACGCCCAGTAGCACCACGCGGCCTCCTGGCCGCGCCAGTTCGGTGCACTTCGCCAGGCCGGACTCGCTGCCGGCGGCATCGATCACGACGTCGTAGGTGCCGTGCGGATGGCCGGCTTCCACGCGCTCTGCCGCCTCCCGCTGGTGTGGATGGCGTGTTTCGACGTCGACGGCGTGGCCCGTCCGCCGGGCGGCCGCCGCAGCCAGCAGGCCGACGGTGCCTGCGCCGACGACGGCCAACCGTTCACCGGGGCTGACGTTGGCTCGGCGCACACCGTGCCAAGCGACGGAGGCGGGTTCGACGAGGCAGGCGTCCCGCGCGTCGAGGCCGTCCGGCAGCGGGAGGAGCGTGTACTCGGGCACGAGAATAGCGTCAGTCATGCCGCCGTCCTGATAGACGCCCAGATGTCCGTGCTCGGCCGCGGTGCACCGCTGGACATGGCCCGCGTGGCACTGATCGCATTGTCCGCAGTAGAGCGTGGGCTCTACGAAGTAGCCACGGCCGTCTGCGGCGATGCCGGCGAACTCGTGGCCATAGGTGAAGCCGCGCACGCCGCCGGCGGCGAAGCCCACATCGGTGCCGCAGATACCCGCCGATACGACGTCGAGGCGTATTCCCTGTCCCTGTGGGGAGCCCACCTCGACCACGCGGATTCCCTGTTCTGTGTTGCGGACTGCGCGCATCATCGCTCCATTCGACACATCGACGTCGGTAAGAAACGGCCTCAGACGAACAGTGCCGCGGGCGGCAGGCCGAGCAGTGTGCGCCCGGCCAGTTCGTAGTGTGCCGCGGACAGGTTGCCGTGCTGTGCCGCCGCGTGTCCGTCTCGGAAGAGCCGGCCGATCCGGCTCGGCTCGTAGAGCGCGCTCGAACTCGCCGCCTCGTACATCGCCGTCGTCACTGCCCGCGCGGTTTCCCCGGCGTGGCTGATGGCGCCGCGCAACGCACCGCGCTCCGCGTTCGATGCGGCCCGGCCCGCCGTGGCCGCGTCGTCGAGGGTGCCTGCCATCGCGAACAGATGCCCGCGGGCGGCGCCCAGCTGCGCCGCCGCCCGCCCGAGCACCGCCTGCATCCGCGGCTGATGCGCGAGCGGCGTGCCGTCCGGGCTTTTCTTCGTCTGCGCGAGGTCCGCAACCTCGTCGACCATCGCCTGGGCCATCCCCAGCGCCGCGGCGGCGCAGCCGGAGTAGACCAGGTGCACCATGGGTACGCGGTAGGCGGGCCGGTCGATGCGCGGCGTCGCGGCCAAGTCAACCGTCATCTCGCGCGGCACGAGCACGCCGTCCGCCGTCACCGTGTTGCTGTTCGTCCCCCGCATTCCGGTCACCTGCCAGGTGTCCTCCACGGTCACCTCGGCCCGGGGCACCCAGCAGACCCGCACCTCGGGAGCCTCGCCCGCCGGCTCGCCGGAATCCACGAGACAGACCAACGCGATCCACTCGGCCGCCTCCACACCGCTGACGATCTTCCAGTGTCCGGAGAGCCGGTAGCCGTCCGCGGTCTTCGCCAGCCGGCCCGGTTGGCCCGAGTTGGCGATCAGTGGATCAGGGTTCTGTGACCAGATCCGCTGCACCGCTTCGTCGTCCAGGAACGCCGCGCTGAAGCCGAAGTTGAGGTTCCACACCACCCACGCGGTCGGCCCGTCGATGCGGCCGAGCCGTTCCAGGACATCGAGGGCGGAAGCCAGCGGCAGCTCGAATCCGCCGAGTTCGCGAGGGGTGGAAAGGCGGAAGGCGCCCGCGGTCCGCAGCCCCGTCAGCAGGGGCGGCGGCAGACGGCGGGCCGCATCGGCCTCGTCGCGGTACTTCTCGATGACCGGACGCAGCTGTTCAGGCAGGTCTTCAGCGCGCGTATGCGCCTGCGGGTAGGGATTCATCGTTTTCTCCCACATGGTTCGAGCCGGTCAGCACGGTCGTCACAGTCCGGAGGCACGTGTGGCGGTGCGATCAGCCCGCAGGTCGGCGTGGTGCTCACCCTGGAAGGATGCGGACGGGCGGCGAGAAGTTCGAGCGCGCCCGCGTGATCTGGATCACGTCAGCCGAGGCTGGACGGGCTCCGTAGTCCCGGGGGCGTGCAGGAGGCGGAACCGGCTCACCCGGTCGCCGCGCAGCTGGTGGATCCATACCGCCGCCGGCGGACAGTGGTCCGGATCGTCGGCGGGGCTGATCAGGTCGGTCTCCCAGATGGCGATGTCGCTGCCCGCGACGACGTTGCTCAGCCTCATCCGCACGCCTGCGGCGAGGGTCCGTTCCATCGCGCGGATCGCGTAGTCGTACCCTGTCGTCCTGCCGGCGTTGGGCCACACGGCCTCCGCGTCCGGCGCCCACCGGTCCGCCACCGCCGACGCGAACCCGCCCCGACCCACGGCCGTGAGCATCTCCTCAGCCTCCCGCTCACGCGCTGCGACGACGGCGCCGACGTCTCCATACGCCATATCGGCGCTCTCCGTCAGACTTCGCGCCAGCCTGCCGCGCGCCTCGCTCAGCCGGCTGCGCACGGTGCCGACGGGAACCCCGCACGCGACGGCGATCTGCTGATAGGTCGACGCGCACGTGAAGTAACGCAGCATCACCGCGAGGCGCTGCGGCGCGGGCAGCTTCTCCATCGCGTTCCAGATCCAGTCCCGCACCACGTGCCGCTCCAGCAGATCCGCCGGATCCGGCCCGTTCGACGGCAGTGATTCCGCGAAGCCCGGCGCCGCGTCGAGCGATGCCGCCTCCCGCACGCGCAGTCCCATCAGGCAGGCGTTGCGCACGACGGTACGCAGCCAGGCGCCCACCGACTGCGGATCGCGCAGCTCACCGATCCGCCGCAATGCGACCAGGCTCGCCTCCTGGACCGCGTCCTCGGCCTGCGGCCCGTACCCCACCAGGCCGTAGGCCACCGCCAGCATCGCAGGCCGATACCTGGCCAGCAGCGTGCCGAGCGCGGCGATGTCGCCAGCCCAAACGGAATGGACAAGCTCGACATCAGAGGACGTATCGACGAGGCCAGCGATCATGAACACCTCAACTCGAACCGGGCGTGACCCATATTGCCGTCAGCTGCCGATCTGCGCCATGCGTGGGATCACTTGATCGCCGAGGCGGTTGGCGAAGTCCACCGGGTCGGGCGCCAGGGTGGACACCATCGCGAGGTCGACGCCGAGTCTGGCGTATTCCTCCATGGCGGAGATGAAGCCATCGGTGTCGGCGAGCGGATCCTGGAGGACCAGGATCGCCTTGCGGATGTCCGCGGGATCGCGGCCCTCGGCCGCGCAGTGGCCGGCCAGCACCTCGATCTTGCGCTGGACGTCCGCCGGGGAGGCGCCGCCGGGGGCGCACCAGATATCGGCGTACCTGGCGACCAGCCGCAGCGTCTTCTTCTCGCCGCCGCCCCCGATGATGATCGGCGGCCGGGGCCGCTGAATCGGGGGCGGTACGCAGATGGTCTCGGCGAGTGCGTGATGCCTGCCGGTGTAGGCGCCGTTGTCGTCGCTCCACATCTGCAGGCAGATCTGCAGTGTCTCGTCCAGCCGTTCGAACCGCTCACCCAGCGGCGGATAGGGCACGCCGAGGCCGGTGTGCTCGCGTCCGTACCACGCGGCGCCGAGGCCGAGCACCGCGCGCCCGCGGGAGAGCACGTCCAGGGTCGTCACGGTCTTGGCCAGCACCCCCGGGTACCGGTACATGACGCCGGTGACCAGCATGCCCAGGCGAATTCGCTCGGTCTGGCCGGCCAGGAAGCCCAATGTGGTGTAGCCCTCGAGCATCGCGTCCTGCGCCGACCGTGTCACGCCGGACACCTGCCCTTCCATCTGGAAGAAGTGGTCGGCCAGGGTGAACAGCGTGCATCCGGACTGCTCGGCGGCTTTCGCGATGTCCGCCAGTGTCGAGCCCAGGGTGTCGGGCCCGCCGGGCAGGGTGAAATTGATGAAGTGCAAACCGACTTCCATCGACTGTTCTCCGATCAGTGCGATCTCTCCTGCGTGCGCCGGCGAACGCGGGATCAGGCTCGGGGCAGTCGTTCCAGCATGGCGATCGCCGTGATCAGTGTCTGGCGCTCGGCTTCGGTGTAGTGCTCCTGTAAGGCGCGGGCCAGCCATTCCTCGCCCGCCCGGCGGCTGTCGTCGAACAAGGCACGCCCCGCCGACGTCAGCGACACCAACTGCCGCCGCCCGTCGCCGGGGTCGGCGCGTCGCCGGATCAGCCCGCGCTGCTCGAGCGCCAGCAGAATCGGCGCCACCGCCTGCGGCCGAACCCGCTCGGCCGCCGCGAGATCACTTGCCGACGCCGCACCCTCCTTGCCCAGCCTGCTGAGCACCGCGACCTGCGATGGCGTGAGCTCGTGACCGCCCTCTGCGTCCTTGAACCGGCGGCGAAGCCTGCTGAACACCACGCGCAGATCACGTGCCGCGCGCGCGGCCGACTCGCTGACCTGTCCCGTCGTGACTGCCATGCGGCCACGGTAATATCTTCAAGCCAGCTTGTCCAATCTAGCTTGGCTAATTTCTGGAGTCGCTAGACATTTAGAGTAATTCCAAGTATGGTGTGGCTATAGTAGGGAGCGGAGGAAAAAGGCGATGGCCGAGACCGGAGCGGACGGGCGGCGGGCGCGCAAAAAGGCCCGGACGCGGAGCGAGATCGCCGACGCGGCACTACGACTGTTTCTCGCGCGTGGTTTCGAGCAGGTCACCATCGCCGAGATCGCCGAGGCAGCGGACGTGTCGGTGGCCACGGTGTTCAATCACTTTTCCAGCAAGGAGGCCCTTGTGCTGGACGAGGACGGCGAACGCGAGGCGAAGCTCGTGGCCGCGGTCCGGGATCGCCGCGCCGGCTCGTCGGTAGTGGCGGCGCTGCACGAGCATTTCGCGGCCGAGCTTGCGGCGGACATCGGCGGTGAACTGGGCGACGGCCATCGGCAGTTCTGGGACCTGGTGCGGAATTCGGAGAGTCTTCGCGGCTACGCCCAGCGAATGTGGACCCGGCATGAGGATTCGCTCGCGGCCGCGATCGCCGCCGACGGTGGCCTCGACGCCGCGGACCCGTCGGTGCGTGCCCTGGCTCACTTCGCCGTCGAGAGCCTGGCCATCGCCAAGACCGGCGATCGCGATCCTCGTGCCGTTCTGGATGCCGCCTTCACGATTCTGCGCGAGGGCTGGCAGGACGTGACCCGCACCTGAGAGTTAGGGAACCCATGTCGCTGTTCATCACGAACGCCCGGATATTCGATGGCGACCGTGTCCTGGAGGCGCGGACCGTGGAGATCGACGGATCGCGGATCGTATCCCTCGGCCGGCGGCCACCTACCGGGGCTGAATTCGTCGACGCGGATGACGCGACACTCATACCCGGCCTGATCGACGGACACGTCCACACCTCGTTCGACGGGCTGCGGCTGGCGCGGATCTTCGGCGTCACCACGGAACTGGAGATGAACGGGTACTGGACCGCGCAGCAGCGCGCAGAGATCGCCGCGAACGACGAGATCGCCGATGTTCGCTCGGCCTTGCGCGCGCTCACCGCGCCGGGCGGGCACCCGCATGAGTTCATCGCCGAGCGCAACAAGGACAAGTCCGGTGGAAACCGGTCGGCCGCACCGTCGGTATCCACTCCCGAACAGGCCGTGGCCCACGTGAACGCGGTCGTCGCGCAAGGGGCCGACTACATCAAGGTGATGATCGAAGAGGGCACCGTCCTCGGTCACCCGGGGCTGCCCATGATCAGCACGCAGACGCTCAGGGCCGCAGTGGCTCAAGCGCACCGTCTCGGGAAGAAGGTCGTCGCACACGCGTTGACCCTCGCGGCGACACAGCAGGCGATCGAAGTCGGCGTGGACGGCTTCGCGCACCTGTTCATCGACCAGCCGCACACCGAGGAGATCGTCGCGGCGATCGCCGACGCAGGCATCTTCGTCACCCCGTGCCTGGTGATCAGTTCTGCCTTGCTGGGCGGCACCGGCGGGGCACTCGCCGACGACCCCCGGGTAGGGCCGAAGCTGCCGCCGGAGTGGCGGGACACGCTTCGCGGCAGCTTCAACACGTACCCGGATGGGAACCTGGACGATGCGCTTGCCAGTGTCGCCGCCCTGCGCGAAGCCGGCGTGGACATCATCGCGGGCACCGACTCGTTCCTCATGCCACTCCCGGCTCACGGCGGGTCGATACACGGAGCGAGCCTGCACCACGAACTGCAACTGCTGACCACGGCCGGACTGACTCCCGCCGAGGCGCTTCGAGCGGCGACCTCGACCCCGGCGCGGCGCTTCGGGCTGGACGACCGCGGCCGGATCGTTCCCGGTGCTCGGGCCGACCTGGTCCTCATCGACGGCGACCCGACGACCCGCATCGAGGACAGCCTCTCGATCCGCGCGATCTGGCGCCGCGGGACACGCACCGCCGGCTGACTCGCCCACCTCAGTCTCGATCAAGCCGACAGATTCAGAGTCCAGGCTCATTGCCACCACACCCGACGCAGTCCGAAGCGTCCTGGCGCAGGAGCAACCGGGCCTCGGGAGTGAAGCGCCCCGAGTTCGGGCCACGGCTGCGAACCTGGCAGAGGGTCAGCTCGCTACGTCCGCCTGCGACAAATCGGCAAGTCGTGGACCGAACCCGGAACGCTGCAATCCCCAGGGCGCTTCGACGTGCGCCGCACCTGCGGGAGGGGCCAGCAAATCACCCCTGGTCAAAGCGAAAGCCCGGTGATCGAAGTACCGATCACCGGGCCGCGTACCACCTGAGCGGGTGACGGGAATCGAACCCGCGCTGTCAGCTTGGGAAGCTGATGTTCTACCATTGAACTACACCCGCATGACCACGTTCCGTCACTGACGGAAGCGTCGCTGCCCGCTCAGGCTACCAGATCCGCGCGGCGGTTTGGGGGGCGGCGGTGTGGGGCGATACGGTCGGTGGCGTGTTGCTCTCAGACAAGGACCTGCGCGCGGAGATCGCCTCGGGGCGGGTGCGGATCGAGCCTTTCGACGACTCGATGGTGCAGCCGTCGTCGATCGACGTACGGCTCGACCGCTTCTTCCGCGTCTTCGAGAACCACCGCTATCCGCACATCGATCCGGCGGAGGAGCAGTCCGAACTGACCCGGCTGGTCGAGCCGGAGAAGGGCGAGCCGTTCATCCTGCATCCCGGCGAGTTCGTGCTGGGGTCCACGTACGAGCTGGTGACGCTGCCGGACGACGTGGCCTCGCGGCTGGAGGGCAAGTCGAGCCTGGGGCGGCTCGGGCTGCTCACGCACTCGACGGCCGGGTTCATCGACCCGGGCTTCTCGGGGCACGTGACGCTGGAGCTCTCCAACGTGGCGACGCTTCCGATCAAGCTGTGGCCGGGGATGAAGATCGGGCAGCTGTGCATGTTCCGGCTGTCCTCGCCGGCGGAGCATCCGTACGGCTCGGACGGGGCGGGTTCGCGTTACCAGGGACAGCGCGGGCCGACGCCGTCGCGCTCGTACCTGAACTTCCACCGCACCGAGATCTGACGGGCCCGCCGCACCGTTATCCACAGGGGGGAAATCCATGGCGCCGCTCATCTCCGACCCGCGCGCGGTCACGATCCTCGCGCCCGAGCTCGCTCCGCTGGACGCGCTGCTCGACGCGCTGGCGCCGCTCGGCACCGGCGACGTGTTCTGCGCGGCCCCGCCGGAGGATCCGGAGGAGGACGACTACTCGGACTACCTGGACGAGGGCGAGCTGCCCTACTACAGCGCCACGGTCTCGGACACGGTCGCGACGTTCCTGATCGACGTCGAACGCGCGGATCCGAGCTCGGCGCAGACCAGGTACGAGGTGCACGTGGCGGAATCGGGGCCGGGCGCGGACCGGCTGCGGTATCGGATCGCGAAGGCGGTGCTGGGGCTGACCGGGGGAAGCGTGTTCGACGCCGACGGTGCGCCGATCGAGCTATCCGCTCTGGCGAGCGACCCGTTCGGAGCACTCTGGTAGGCCGTAGCCTGCTCCATTAGAGCGAGTAAGACGTGTATATCGTCGAATAAACGGGCAGCGCCCTGGGACAGTGGCGCCATGACGACCTGGCCCTGGTCCCGGCACCGCTCCGCGTCCCGCCCCTCGAGCAGCGATCCCGCCTCCGTGCTGCGCGAGCATCCGGTTCTGCTGCTCGCCGGGCCGCCCGCGGACGTGATGGTCAATCGGCTGCTGCGCATGTGGAATCCGTGCGCCGAATTGGGCGGGCCGAAGGGGAATCGCGGCATCGCCGAGGGCGTGCGCTGGTTCGGTCCCTACCGGCTGGACACGGTCGGTGCCGCCGAGGCCGGGCTGCCGCTTGGCTGGTCCACGGCTTACGCGGCGCAGACCGTCCGCAGCCGGCTGCGCGTTCCGGACGGCCTCGCGGCGGCCGAGATGCGCGAGCGGTTCCCGCACGGCATGCCGGTCGGCACCGAGGCCGTCGCTTGGTCGCTGGTCACGGGCTTGGCGCGGCGACTCGGCGGAGCGGCGCGCCTTCCGGTGGATGCCCGCTCACGGCGTGTCGCAGCTCGCGGCGCGAAAAACGTTGTGACGCAACGCCCCGAGGTACGGCAGAACACGTATTGCGTCTACGGCAACAAGGCACTCCCCTGGGCGATTCTGCGCTCGCTGCTCGCGCTCAGCCTGCCGGAGCTCGATCTCAACGGCGCACTGGCCGTCGACGATTACTGCCTCGATCGGACCGGCAGCTTCGAGGTGCGCGTGGAGCCCTTCCGTGACGGCGATTTCCTGCCGTACGCGCTGCGTCCCGGCGCCGCACCCGGCTGGCCGTGCACGGTCTACCGCTTCCGCTGCCTGCCGGAGGCGACGAATGCCGATGCCGCGCGCATCGACGTCCAGCTGCGTGGCGCCGCGTACGAACTCGCCGACATCGTCGGCGGCGCGTTGCTGGACGGCGAGGGATTCCCGGTGATCACCGAGTTTGCGCGGCAGCGAAGCTAGTCGCGACGCCGCTGCAGTCCTCGAACCTGTCGCACTCCACCTGGCCGATCACCGCGCCGGTGACGACGGTGTCGGTGACGATCAGCTTGCCCGGGGCCGCCTGCACGGTCGACCGGCCGTCCATCCCGTTGAAGTCGACGACGGCCTGGTCGATCCGCAGCGCGTTGCCCGCGACGACATCGACCTCGTCGCTCGTGTCCAGCATCAGAGTGAGCTGCGCGGTGCAGCGCGAATCCGGGCAGTGCTCCGTCAGATAGAGCGTCCCGCCGATCACGTTCGCCGTGCGGACCGGGTCGTCGAAGGGTGTGGAGGTGTCGACGGCGCTCAGGGTCGCGCTCGTCTGACCTCCGGCCTTGCCGAGCACGGTCAGCGAGATGTCGCCGTCCAGGACGACGTTCACGGCGTGGATACCGGTGAAGGTCGTCGAGTTCGAGCTGGTGTGCCGCGTTTTGTGAAGCACCACATCCGTCACGCCGCCGAGCAGCGCCAGGATCACAAGCGTCAGCACGAGCGCGGTGGCCGACCTCAGCAGGGCGGCGAACCATATTCGTACCCTGCCGTTGGAGCCACTCATGGGGCCGGTGCCCTCCACAGTCGTTTCGGCCGTCTGTGCAGGGCAGCCTACTCCAGATGTGACAGATTCCTACTTCACCGAACGAAGCAGCAACTGCGAGACATCAACGACCTCCATCGATTCCGGCACCTCACCCGCCTGCTTACGCGCCGTAATCGAGTCGCCGAGCATCACCAGGCAGTATGGGCAGGCCGTGGAGATCACGTCAGGGTTCGTAGACAGCGCCTCGTCGACGCGCTCAGTGTTGATGCGCTTGCCGATCCGCTCCTCCATCCACATCCGCGCGCCGCCCGCGCCGCAGCAGAAGCCCTTCTCCTTGCAGCGGTGCATCTCGGTGTTGCGCAGGCCCGGCACCTTGGCGATGATCTCGCGCGGCGGCGTGTAGACCTTGTTGTGCCGGCCGAGGTAGCACGGGTCGTGGTACGTGATGTTCTGGTCGATCGGGGTGACCGGCGTCAGCCGGCCCTCGTTGACGAGCGTGTCCAGCAGCTGCGTGTGGTGGATGACCTCGTACTGGCCACCGACCTGCGGGTACTCGTTGGCGAGCGAGTTGAAGCAGTGCGGGCAGGTGGCGACGATCTTCTTGGTCGGCTTGTCCCCGAAGACCTCGTTGAGCATCTCCACGTTCTGCATCGCCTGCATCTGGAACAGGAACTCGTTGCCCAGCCGGCGGGCCGGGTCGCCGGTGCAGGTCTCCTCGCCGCCGAGGATCGCGAACTTCACGCCGGCGATGTTCAGCAGTTCGGCGAAGGCCTTCGTGGTCTTCTTCGCCCGGTCCTCGAGCGAGCCGGCGCAGCCGACCCAGTAGAGGTACTCGATCTCGTCCAGGTTCTCGACGTCCTCGCCGAAGACCGGAACCGGGAAGTCGACCTCGGAGACCCAGTCGAGGCGCTTCTTGGCGGGCATGCCCCAGGGGTTGCCCTTGTTCTCGATGTTCTTGAGCATCGTGCCCGCCTCGGACGGGAACGCGGACTCGATCATCACCTGGTAGCGACGCATGTCGATGATGTGGTCCACGTGCTCGATGTCCACCGGGCACTGCTCGACGCAGGCGCCGCAGGTGGTGCAGGACCACAGCGCCTCGGCCGCGATCACGGCGTTGTCCTCGGGCGAGCCGACGAAGGGGCGGGCGGCCTCGGCGAGCACGTCCTGCGGGACGCCCTTGAGCATCTCCTCGGTGGCCTTCTCCTCCCCGGCCATGTCCAGGCCGCCGCCCGCGAGCACGTACGGCGCCTTGGCGTGCGCGTTGTCCCGCAGCGCGAGCACGATGAGCTTCGGGGACAGCGGCTTCTCGGTGTTCCAGGCCGGGCACTGCTCCTGGCAGCGGCCGCACTCGGTGCACGTGGAGAAGTCCAGCAGGCCCTTCCAGCTGAAGTCCTCGACCTTGCCGACACCGAAGACCGCGTCCTCGTCCGGGTCCTCGAAGTCGATCGGCTCGCCGCCCGAGAGCATCGGGTTCAGCGCCCCGAGGGCGGTGCTGCCGTCCTCCTTCTTCTTGAACCAGATGTTCACGAAGGCCAGGAAGCGGTGCCAGGCGACGCCCATGTTCGAGTTCAGCGAGATGGTGATCATCCACGCGAAGGAGATCACGATCTTGAGGGTGGCCACGGCCCAGATCACGTTGTGCAGCGTGCCGACGGACGCGTGCTTGAACAGGGCCTGCGCGATCGGGGCGGAGAAGAAGTACTCCATGGAGAACCTGGAGCCGTTCTCCAGCGCCGCCTCCGCGCCGCGCAGCGTGAGGATGCAGAGCATGACGCCGAGGATCGTGTACTCGACGTAGTACGCCTGCCACATCACCGAGCCGAAGAACCGCGACTTGCGGCCCTGGCGCGAGGGCAGGTTCTTCAGCCGGATCCCCATCAGGAACACGATCGCGATCAGCCCGGCGACGGTGAACAGCTCGCTGACGAACTGGTACGGCCACCAGTGCCCGATCAGCGGGAGCTGGAAGTCCGCCGAGAACAGCTGCCCGAACGCCGTGACGAGCGTGAGGAACAGCAGCCCGAAGGACACCATGACGAACCAGTGCGCGGCGCCGATCCAGCGCTTGCCCCGGCGCGCCAGCCGGGTGTGCGCGCCGAACTCGATCACGAGGTTCCTCGTGCGCGCCCAGGGATTCCCGGTGCGCCCGGGGGCGGGCTGGCCCATCGTGATCGTCCGATACATGCGGACGAGCACCTGGCCGAAGAGGGCGATGCCCACCGCGGCGATGCCGAGCGAGATGATGATCGCGGCGATCTGCATTTCGGTGCGGACTCCTTCGGGGACAGGTCTGCCCGGAGGCAGGTCTGCGTCGACGACCGCAGTCTACTCACGAGTAACTTATTTGGCGACCATGGACTGAACGCTCATTCAGTCTGACTTATCGGGCAAAATATGACACCTCGCCACGCGAGAGGCTGGGCTGAACCGGTACCCAGGCCGAACGCGTGGCGAGGTGTGAGCAACGCCACTCAATGATCAAGCGCCTCAGGCTTAAATAGCCCTCGCTATCGACGACCAGCGTCACTTGTTGTAGAAGAAGCCGAACGCGTCGAGTACGAACTGCGCCGTGCCGGTGCCGCCGACGTAGAAGCCGTTGTCGTAGGCGCCGTCGTAGCTGCTGTCCGCGACCGTGCCGGGCGCCGCGATCGTCAGGTTCGGGACCGTTTCACCCTTCGTGTAGTTCAGCGTCGAGGTGGTCGGCACCGCGGACGGCTGGTCCGGGTTGTAGGGGTAGAGCGCGAGGTAGCCGCTGCCCGTCGTGTCGGTCACGGTTGTGTTGAACACCAGGCTTTCAGAGCGCTGTCCGCCGAGAGCGACAGGGCCAGCGGCTTGCCGGCATCGAGCGTGAGCGCGCCGCCCGTCTGCCGCGTGTCCAGCAGTCGGGTCGGCTCGGGCAGCGGAACGAACGCCGCGCCACCGGTGTCGCTGCCGCCGCCCGCGAAGTATCCGGACACGTCGGCGATCAGATCCACCGTTCCGGAACCGCTGTTGTGCAGGGTGATCTCACCGAAGGCCGGAGAGAGATTGCCGATCGCGACGATCGCGTTGTTCGCAACGGTCTCGCCGGCCGCGTAGTTGAGCGTCGAGGCCGCCGAAAAGGTGCTGGCGCCGCCATACGCGGTGATGAAGCCGCCGCGGCTGCCGCCGGTGGGGCGGTGATGTTCAGTTCGACGGCCCCCGCGGTCTCGGGCACGACCTCGTCTCCCCAGACCTTCAGCGTCACATTTCCGCCGGGCGCGACCTTCGCGGCCTTGCCGGTGCCGGTTGTCAGGCCCGTGACCTTCGCGGTGAGTTCGACGCCGTAGGCGCTGGTGTCGATGACGGTGATCGCGACGGCGAGGTTCGGGTTGGGCGTCGTGGTGTTCGACACCGCGCTGCGTCGGAAGACGGACTTGCTCGCCGGGCTGCTGTATTCCTTGAAGCCCGCGGCCTTGGCCACCGCCGAGGTGGCGGCCGACGACAGGGCGGAGTGCGAAAAACAAGCAGCTGACTTTATCGCCGGCGGTTGCTTCTCACGACCTGTTCACGTCACAGTTCCGATACGCCGCTGAGGGCGATCAGTGCAGGTAGTAGTTGTGTTTCTCATTGAGCGCCTCGTGCTCCTCGAGGCGGAGTTGGGTGCGCGCGGGCTCGGCGTCGGCGATGGCCTGGACGAGCAGGCCGGCGAGGACCATCGGGGCGGCGTGCGAGTCGAAGACGAGGCGGGAGCCGACGGGGGCCGGGAAGACGACGTCGGCGTGCTCGGCCCAGGGGGCGAGGCGGGAGTCGGTGACGAGGGCGACCTTGAAGCCGCGGCGGCGGGCCTCGTCGAGGACGGTGATCGCCTCGGCGGCGTAGCGCGGCAACATGAACGCGAGCAGCCAGGTACCGCCGGCCTGACGGGCTTGCAGGAGCAGGTCGAAGGCGGCCGAGCCTGCGCTGTCCACGAAGCGCACGTCGGGGTGGATGCGGGCCGCGCTGTAGGTGAAGTAGTAGGCGACCGGGTCGGACATGCGCAGGCCGAGTACGGGGAGGCAGCGGCTGGCGGCGAGTTCGCGGCCGAGGGAGGCGATGCGCTCGGAGTCGGCGGCGAGCTCGTGCAACGTCGCAAGGTTCTGCTCCTCGGCGGCGATCGCGGCCTGGAACTCGTTGCGGCGCACCTGTTGCGGGGTTTCCGCGACGGAACCGAGGACGATCGGGCGCAGGGCCTCGCGCAGCGCGGGGTAGCCGGAGAACCCCAAAGCCGTCGCGAAGCGGCTGACGGCGGGCTGGCTCACGCCGGCCCGATCGGCCAGGTCGACGCTGTTGAGGAACGCCGCCTCGGACAGATGGTCGATCAGATACTGCGCGATGCGGCGTTGCGCCGGGGACAGCCGTCGCCCGTCGAGGAGGGCGAGCAGCTGTTCGGACGCGGCCTTCGTCTGTTCCATCGGAACCGAACCCTAGTCGAGCGGGCCGGTCACGGCCTCGACCGCGGCGAGCACCGCGCCGTCGCGTACGGCCTGCTCGGCGGCGCGCATCTCGATGGAGAGGAAGCGGTCGGGGCCGGGGCCGCCGACGCCGCGCTCGCGCAGTGCGGCGACCGCGGCGGCCGTGGCCGGAGCGGGGGTGAGCGGGGCGCGCAGGTCGAGGGCGCGGGCGGCGGTGAGCAGTTCGACGGACAGGACCTTCGCGAGGTTGTCCAGGGATTGGCGCAGCTTGCGGGCCGCGGACCAGCCCATCGACACGTGGTCCTCCTGCATCGCGGAGGACGGGATCGAGTCCACGCTCGCGGGCGCGGCCAGCCGCTTGTTCTCCGAGACCAGCGCCGCCTGAGTGTACTGGGCGATCATCAGGCCGCTGTCCACGCCCGGGTCGTCGGCCAGGAACGGCGGCAGGCCGTGCGAGCGTGAGACGTCGAGCATCCGGTCGGTGCGACGCTCGGCGATGGAGGCGACGTCGGCCGACGCGATGGCCAGGAAGTCGAGCACGTAGGCGACGGGGGCGCCGTGGAAGTTGCCGTTGGACTCGACGCGGCCCTCGTCGATGAGCACGACGGGGTTGTCGATGATCGACGCGAGCTCGCGACCCGCCACGGACGCCGCGTGCGCCACGGTGTCCCGGGCGGCGCCGGCGACCTGCGGCGAGCAGCGCAGCGAATAGGCGTCCTGGACGCGGTTGCAGGAGTCGGGATCGCGGTGCGAGGCCATGATCGCCGAGTCCGCGAGGATCCGCATCAGGTTGGCGGCGGACGCGACCTGCCCCGGGTGCGGCCTTATCGCGTGCAGTTCGGAGCGGAAGACGCGGTCCGTGCCGAGCTGCGCCTCGACGCTCATCGCGGCGCCGATGTCGGCGATCTTGAGCAGCTTCCCGAAGTCGCTGATGGCCATGATCAGCATGCCGAGCATGCCGTCGGTGCCGTTGATCAGCGCCAGGCCCTCCTTGGGCGCGAGCTCAACCGGGGTGATCCCGTGGGCCGCGAGCACCGGTCCGGCCTGAGTCTCCTTGCCGTCCTCGCCGATGACCTCGCCTTCCCCCATGAGCACCAGTGCGACGTGGGCGAGCGGCGCGAGGTCACCCGAGCAGCCGAGCGAGCCGTATTCGCGCACAGCCGGGGTGACTCCGGCGTTGAGCAGCGCGGCCATGGTCTCGGCGACGACCGGACGCACGCCGGTGTGGCCGGAGGCTAGGGTCTTCAGGCGCATGAGGACCAGCGCGCGGATGACCTCGGGCTCGACGATCTCGCCGAGACCCGCCGCGTGCGAGCGGATCAGCGAGCGCTGCAGGGCGGCGCGCAGTTCGGGGTCGATGTGCCGGGTGGCCAGGGCGCCGAAGCCGGTGGAGATGCCGTAGGCGGGAGTGGGGGCGGCGGCCAGTTCGTCCACCAGGGCTCGGCCGCGGCCGAGCGCGTCCAGCGCCTCCGGGCCGAGTTCCACCTTCGCGCCCTCGCGGGCCACGGCCAGCACGTCGTCGAAGCTCAGCTCACCCTTGCCGAGAGTTACGACCGTCACGAGTCCTCCACTGCGGATTGAATACGCCCATGCGGTTGACCGCACCCATGAATGATTGCATAACATGACTGGTGGCTCCATCACCGATCCAGAACTGAGCAGAAGGCGAGCAATCCGTATGTACGGTCCCCGGCCCGTCGCCGCCCCGCGCGGCACCGACCTCAACACGCTCGGCTGGCAGCAGGAGGCCGCCTACCGGATGCTGCAGAACAACCTCGACCCGGAGGTCGCCGAGCACCCGGACAAGCTGGTCGTCTACGGGGGCACCGGGAAGGCCGCGCGCAACTGGGCCAGCTTCGAGGCACTGCTGCGCACGCTCAAGACGCTCAAGGGCGACGAGACGATGCTGGTGCAGTCCGGAAAGCCGGTCGGCGTGATGCGCACGCACGAGTGGGCGCCGCGGGTGATCCTGGCGAACTCGAACCTGGTCGGCGACTGGGCGAACTGGGACGAGTTCCGCCGCCTCGACGCCCTGGGCCTGATGATGTACGGCCAGATGACCGCCGGCTCCTGGATCTACATCGGCACGCAGGGCATCCTGCAGGGGACCTATGAGACCTTCGCGGCCGCCGCCGCGAAGAAGTTCAACGGAACCCTCGCCGGAACGATCACGCTGACCGCGGGCCTCGGCGGCATGGGTGGCGCGCAGCCGCTCGCCGTGACCATGAACGACGGCGTGGCCATCTGCATCGACTGCGACCCGCGCGCGATCACCCGGCGGATCGAGCACCGCTACCTCGATGTGCAGGCCGATTCGCTGGACCACGCGCTGCGCTTGGCCGTCGAGGCACGGGACGCGCGGCGTCCGCTGTCCATCGGCGTGCTGGGCAACGCCGCCGATCTGGTTCCGCAGCTTCTTGCGATGAACGCGCCGATCGACATCGTCACCGACCAGACCTCGGCGCACGACCCGCTGTCCTACCTGCCGCTCGGTGTCGCTTTCGAGGATATGAAGGCGTACGCGGAGTCCGATCCGGCCGGGTTCACCGCGCGGGCGCGCGAGGCGATGGCCAAGCACGTCGAGGCGATGGTCGGCTTCCAGGACGCGGGCGCCGAGGTCTTCGACTACGGCAACTCGATCCGCGGCGAGGCGAAGCTGCACGGCTACGCGCGGGCCTTCGACTTCGAGGGCTTCGTGCCGAAGTACATCAGGCCGCTGTTCTGCGAGGGCAAGGGCCCGTTCCGCTGGGCCGCGCTGTCCGGCGACCCCAGGGACATCGCCGTCACCGACCAGGCCGTGCTCGACCTGTTCCCGGAGAACGAGTCGCTCGCGCGCTGGATGAAGCTGGCCGGCGAGCGCGTGCACTACCAGGGCCTGCCGGCGCGGATCTGCTGGCTGGGCTACGGCGAGCGGGACAAGGCGGGCCTGCGCTTCAACGAGCTCGTCGCCGGCGGCGCGGTCCAGGCCCCGATCGTGATCGGCCGCGACCACCTGGACTGCGGCTCGGTCGCCTCGCCGTACCGCGAGACCGAGGCGATGCTCGACGGTTCGGACGCGATCGCCGACTGGCCGCTGCTGAACGCGATGATCAACGTGGCCTCGGGCGCCTCGTGGGTGTCGATCCACCACGGCGGCGGAGTCGGCATGGGCCGCTCCATCCACGCCGGTCAGGTGTCGGTGGCCGACGGCACGCCGCTGGCCGCGCAGAAGCTGGAGCGGGTGCTGACCAACGACCCCGGCATGGGCGTGATCCGGCACGTGGACGCGGGCTACCCCGGGGCGATCGAGGTGGCGCGAGAGCGCGACGTGCGTGTCCCGATGCGGGAAGGGGCAGTGGGCTGAGCATGGAGCTGCCGTCCCCCGAACAGACACCAAGCCTCGACGAGCTGTGGCGTTCGCTGCTCCCGCTCGGCTTCCACCGGGCCAGCGGCGGCTACCGCCGTTTCGCCTGGAACAAGGCCGATCTCGCGTGCCGGGCCTGGTTCACCGCGCAGGCGGCGGACCGCGGGCTGACCGTGCGCACCGACCGCAACGGAAACCAGTGGGCCTGGTGGGGTGAGCGGTTGCCGGGCAAGGCCCTGGCCATCGGCTCGCACCTGGACTCGGTTCCGGACGGCGGCGCGTACGACGGACCGCTCGGCGTGGTCAGCTCGTTCGCCGCCGTCGACCTGCTGCGCGAGGCGGGCTGGAAGCCGGAGCGGCCGGTCGCGATCGCCAACTTCGCCGACGAGGAGGGCGCGCGCTTCGGCGTGGCCTGCGCCGGATCGCGGTTGCTCACCGGGCAGCTGGAGCCGGACCGCGCGCGGGCGCTGACCGACGACAGCGGCGTGACGCTCGCCGCCGCGATGGAAGCCGCCGGCCAGGACCCCGACGTGATCGGCCGGGACGACGAGTTGCTCGGCCGGATCGGACAGTACGTCGAACTGCACATCGAACAGGGCCGCGCGCTGGTCGACGTCGGCCGCGCGGTCGGCGTCGCCACGTCGATCTGGCCGCACGGCCGCTGGCGCTTCGAGTTCGGCGGCGAGGCGAACCACGCGGGCACCACGCGGCTCGAGGACCGCCGCGACCCGATGCTGACGTACGCCTACACCGTGCTCGCGGCGCGCAAGAAGGCGGCGGCGCACGGCGCGCTGGCCACCTTCGGCCGGATCCTGGTGGAGCCCAACGGAACCAACGCCATCCCCTCGAAGGTCAGCGCCTGGCTGGACAGCCGTGCGCCGGACGAGGCGACGTTGACCGCGCTGCTCGCCGAGCTCGAGGAGGCCGCCCGGGAGCGGGCCGGTCGCGACGGCGCGTCCCTGTCCGTGGTGAACGAATCGCTGACCCCGATCGTCGAGTTCGACCACGCGCTGCGCGATCGGCTCGCCAAGACGCTGGACGAGGCGCCGGTGCTGCCGACCGGCGCGGGCCACGACGCGGGCATCCTGGCCGGGCGCATCCCGACGGCGATGCTGTTCGTGCGCAACCCGACCGGCGTGTCGCACAGTCCGGCGGAGCATGCCGAGATTGCGGACTGCCGGGCCGGGGTACACGCCCTAGCCCGAGCGGTCTCCGAATTGGCCGGCGGATCGGCGCGGCTGGGAGCGGCTTGGTGACTTCGTATCTCGCGGAATACGCGTTCGTGCACGGCGGCGTCGAGGCGGACGCGCTGATCGAGACGGATCGGGGCAGGATCACGCGCGTGGTCGCCAATGCCGCGGACGAGGCCCCGGCCGACGTCGTGCGGCTGGCCGGATTCACCATGCCGGGCCTGGCGAACGCGCACTCGCATGCCTTCCACCGCGCGCTCCGCGGCCGGACGCAGGTGGGCGAGGGCACGTTCTGGACCTGGCGCGAGCAGATGTACGCGGCCGTCGCCGGGCTGGATCCGGACACGTACCGCGAGCTGGCGACCGGCGTCTTCGCGGAGATGGCGCTGGCCGGGATCACGAACGTGGGCGAGTTCCACTACGTGCACCACGGCCCGGGCGGCACCCCGTACGCCGATCCGAACGCGATGGGCCACGCGCTGATCGAGGCGGCGCGGGCGGCCGGAATCCGGATCTCGCTGCTCGACACCTGCTATCTCGCGGGCGGAATCCGCAAGCCGATGAACGAGACGCAGCAGCGATTCTCGGACGGCGACGCGCAGGCGTGGGCAGCGCGCGTCGAGTCGCTGCGGGCCGCGTACTCGGATGCGCCGGATGTGCTGGTGGGCGCGGCGATCCACTCGGTACGCGCGGTGCCGGTGGACCAGCTCTCGACGGTCGCGAAGGCCGCCGAGCAGTGGGCGGCCCCGCTGCACGTCCACCTCTCCGAGCAGCGCGGCGAGAACGACGCCTGCCTCGCCGCGTACCACCGGACCCCGGCGCAGTTGCTGGAGCAGCACGGCGCGCTCGGTCCGCGTACCAGCGCCGTGCACGCGACGCATCTGTCGCAGGTGGACACCGAGATCCTCGGCGACTCGGCGACCAGCGTCTGCATGTGCCCGACCACGGAGCGGGACCTGGCCGACGGAATCGGCGCGGCGCGCTGCATGTTCGAGGCCGGATCGCCGATCACGCTGGGCTCGGACAGCCACGCGGTGATCGACCTGTTCGAGGAGGCGCGCGCGGTCGAACTGGACGAGCGGCTGAGCTCGGAGCGGCGCGGGCACTGGCCGTCGGCCGACCTGCTGACCGCCGCGACCTCCGCCGGACACGCGAGCCTCGGCCGCCCGGAGGTCGGCATGCTGGCCGCCGGACAGGCCGCCGACTTCGTCACCGTGGACCTGGACTCGATCCGGCTCGCCGGCACCGACCCGCGCAACGCGGTCGAGTCGGTGGTCTACGCCGCCACGTCTTCGGACGTCCGGCACGTCGTCGTCGGTGGACGGATGATCGTCTGGCAGGGTGTCCATCTACTCGTGGAGGACGCCCCGCGGCGGCTCGGCGCGGCCGTGAGACAGGTGATGGCATGAGCGAATCATGAGCGAATTCGGGCGCAGATCGCTGGTGGTGACCGGGATCGGCGAGCTCACCGTCAACGATCCACAGGCTGTGGATAACAATTCGACGCCGGAACCGTTCAGCAACGCGGCCTTCGCGGTCCAAGACGGCCGGATCGCCTGGATCGGCCTGGCCGTCGACGCCCCGGCCGCGGACGAGGTGCTGGACGTGGCAGGCCGCGCCGTCATCCCGGGCTTCGTGGACAGTCACGCGCATCTGGTGTTCGCGGGCGACCGGGCCGCCGAGTTCGCCGCCCGAATGACCGGAACCCCGTACTCCGCCGGAGGAATCCGCACCACTGTCGCCGCGACCCGCGCCGCCGACGACGAGCAGTTGCGCGCCAATGTACGCCGACTGGTGCACGAGATGGCGAGGCAGGGCACGACGACCGTCGAATGCAAGACGGGATACGGGCTCACGCTCGAGGACGAGTTGCGAGCGCTGCGGATCGCGAAGGACGAGTGCGACGTGGCGACCTTCCTCGGCGCGCACGTGGTCCCTGCCGAGTACGCGGATCGGCGCGCCGAGTACGTCGACCTCGTGTGCGGACCGATGCTCGACGCGTGCGCCGAATACGCCGACTACGTGGACGTCTTCTGCGAGCGCGGCGCGTACGACGAGGCGGAGACGCGGCTGATCCTGGACGCGGCGAAGGCCCACGGAATCCCCGTGCGACTGCACGCGAACCAGCTCGGCCACGGCCCGGGCGTGCGACTGGCCGTCGAGTACGGCGCCGCGAGCGCGGACCACTGCACGTACCTGGAGGCCGCGGACATCGACGCCCTCGCGGGCTCCGAAACCGTGGCCACGCTGCTACCCGCAGTGGAGTTTTCCACAAGGTCCCGGTACCCCGACGCGCGGTCACTTCTCGACGCCGGAGCGTCCGTGGCGATCGCCACGGACTGCAATCCAGGATCCTGCTACACGTCCTCGATGCCGTTCTGTATCGCACTCGCCGTCCGCGAAATGCGCATGTCCCCAGGTGAGGCGCTCAGGGCTGCGACGCTCGGCGGCGCGAAGGCCTTGCGCCGCACCGACATCGGCCACCTCGCCGTGGGCGCCCGCGCCGACTTCGCGGTGCTCGACGCGCCCAGTTACCTGCACCTCGCGTACCGTCCCGGCGTGCCACTTATCCACAGCGTGTGGAAGAACGGTCGCAAGTCCGTTTGAGCAAGAAAGGGCCCCGGCGGAAGGGAATCCGCCGGGGCCCGATCACTCAGTCAGCCGTCCAGTCAGTGGAACTCGACTGACGGGATCAGCTGGCGCTGAAGTAACCCGACACGTCCACCACGAGCTGAACGTTGGCCGAGGCGTTGCTGTAGAACGACAGACCACTGTTGCTCTGCACGACCGCCAGGTTCGGCACCGTTTGGCCGGTGGCGAAGTTCAGGTTCGAGGCGTTCGGCATGGCGGTGCCCTTCGGGAAGACCGTGATGAAGCCGCCGCCGACTGCGCCGGTGACCGTCACGTTGGCGATGACCGCCTCGTACGACGACGGCAGCCCCAGGCTCAGGGTGCCCTTCGCGGGAATCGGCGCCGTGCTCGTCTCGCCCTCGCCGATCCGGGTGTCCACCACGCGCACCGGGCCGAGCGGGTGGTAGACCTCGCCCTTGGTGCCGGCCGTGTAGTAGCCCGCGATGTCGGCGATGATGTCGACCGAGCCGGCGGTCGCTCCGTTGTAGAACCGGACCTTGCCGTCCGCGCCGACCGGGACCATGACCATGTTGGGCACGGTCCCGCCCGTCGCGAAGTTGAGGTTCGACACGTTCGGCACGGATTCCGCGGTGCCCGATGCGGTCTCGTTCGGGTACACCGTGAGGAAGCCGCCGCCCGTGATGTCGGTGACGGTGACGTTCATCGCTACGCCGGTGATCCCCGAGGGGATCGCCACCGCCGTGCCGCCGCCGACGGGAGTGATCGTCGCGCCGCCGAGCTGGAGCGAGACGGCCGTCCCGGCGGCGATCTTCGCCTTGCTCACGCCGTTGCCGCCGGAGCGGGTGTCCATGGCGCGGAGCGGGCTGATCGGCGTGTAGCTGGAGCTGGTCACGCTGCCGACCGACGTCGAAGTGGTGAAGTAACCCTCGAGGTCCGCGATGAAGTGCACGGTGCCCGGCGAGTTGTTGGTGATGTCCACCGCACCGTCGCTCAGCAGCGGCACCACGACCAGGTTCGGCACGGTGTTGCCCGGGGACCAGTTGAGGTTCGAGGTGAGCGGCAGCGTCTCGCCGTCCGGGTAGACGGTCGCGTTGCCGCCGTTGGTCGGCTGGGTCGCCGTCACGTTGAGCACCACGGCCGTGGCGCTGCTCGGCACCACGCTGCTACCGGTGAGCAGGCTGTTTCCGGTGATCGGCAGCTTGACGGTGCCGTGCGCCGGTACCGGACCCGTGTAACTGCCCACGTGGAACTTGCCGCTCCGGGTGTCCAGCAGCCGCGTCGGGCCGTCGGCCTGGTAGTAGCTCGGCGCCTGGCAGACGGTCGAGGCGACGCCCGAAGAGACCGGGGTACCCCAACCGGTGGCCATGTCGTAGCCGGTGCCGGCCGAGTAGCCGTAGGCCGCGCCGTAGCTGGCGATCTTGTTGTTACCCGAGGTCACGTCGGTGGCGAACGCCGACAGCGAGGTCGAGGACAGGCTGCCCACGGTGTACAGCTGCGGGTTGACGAACCCCGCGCTGCCACCCACCTTGCAGGTCGCGCTGGCGTCGGCGAGCGCGAGGACGGCGGCCCACACCGGAGCGGCGCCGCTGGTGCCGCCGATGACGTTGTAGTACTCGCCGCTGCTCGTGCCGTCGTTGTAGTACTCCTCGATCACGTACCCGTCGTTCGGGTCGGCGAGCGCGGAGACGTCCGGCACCTCACGGCAGCCGGTGCCACCCTGGGAGACGGTCGAGGTGCAGTTCGTCGAGTAGCCCGAGGCCTTCGCCGCGGACTGCCACGTCGGCAGCGGCCAGGTGTTCGACACACCGCCGCCGCTCGCCCCGCAGTAGACGGTGCCGTTGACGGTCTGGCACGCCTCGTTCCAGGTGTACGGCTTGGGGCTGCTCAGGCCGGTCATGCCGGTGCCGCCGACCGCGGTCGCGAAGGGCTGGCTGGACGGGTCGTCCACCGAGAGCACGGAGTTGTCCGCGGTCACGCCGGCGCCGTAGCAGTCGGTGGAACCCGAGTCGCCCGAGGCCACCAGGATCGACTGGCCCTGCGTCGCGGCCTCCTCGAACAGCGTGTTCTCAGAGGTCTGCATCGTGGAGTCGCCGGACTTGGTCAGCACCTCGCACAGACCCCAGCTGTCCGAGATGACCTTCGCCTTGTCCGCGGTGATCATCGCGTTGAACACGTCGAGGACCTGCGAGTCCGTCGCGTTGATCGCGTCCGGGCCGGCGTAGTCGATGACGCTGGCGCCGGGAGCCAGGTTGGCGATGTTCTCGAGGTCGAGCGCCGACTCGACGCCGACGTTGTTGTACATGTTCGCCGCGGTGGTCGGTCCGCCGTCCACCGTCTGCTCGGTGACCGAGGTCGAGGAGTGGCTGTAGCAGGAGTCGATCGTCGAGACACCGGTCGCGTCGTAGCTCTCGAGCTCGAAGACGCCCACGGTCACGCCGGCGCCGTCGTTGCCGTTCGCGAGCTGCGAGCTCAGGCCGTAGATCTTCGAGACCGCGTCGTCCGTGTAGTAGCCGGACCCGTTCGACAGGCCGGAGCCGTTGAACACCGTCCCGATGTTCGAGCACGAGTTGACCGTGAAGTTGCTGCTGACCTTGGAGCCGACCGAGCCGGTGGCCTTCACGGCGTGGCTCGTGGTGCTCACGTGCGGCACCGCGTAGTCCACGTTGTCCATGCCGAGGATGCCGCTGACGTCGCTCGCCACCGAGGCGGGCACGGTCGGCGCGGTCGTGTTCGCGTAGAGGCTGCGGCCCGCGGCACGGTAGCCCGCGATGGTCACGCCGAACGCGTGCTCCACCTGGGAAACGCTGCCGCTGACCGTCACGAACATGCCGTCCGAGGACAGCGAGCCGACGGTCAGGCCCTGGGCCTTGAGCGAGGCCTCCACGGCGGAGATCTCGGTCTGCGAGGCGCCGAAGTACTCGGCGACCTGGCTCGGCGTCAGGTAGTGGTGGTAGTAACTCGAGTTCTTGTTGCTCACCTCGGCCGCGTAGGCCGAGAGTGCCGTCGCGTGCCCCGTGTTGAGTTCGACGTCGAGGCTCAGCTTCTTCGAGGCCGCGGGGGCCGTCGCCGAGACCGCGCCCTTCGGCAGCGCCGGGGCGTGGCCCACCGCCACGCGGGC
>NZ_DASZKT010000040.1:0-5092 GCF_035552695.1 Actinospica sp. | reverse complement strand
CCGATGACCTTGTGGTCGGTCGACGCGATCCACGAGACGAACACCGCACCGGCGCGGCGCGGCACCGGCCCGGTGGTCGAGACGGGGTGGAGCGCGGTGGCAAGCGGGTTCTGCTCGAGAGAACTCATGCGAAGCCTGTGTGGTAAATGGTTTTATGCCGATCGGATATTCGGGCCGGTGGGCCCCGTCCTTCGCGCGAGCATCGGACGTTCGGCGCCATCTTCACAGCGCGGCAGTCCGGTTCGCCGGACTGCCACGCCGCAAACAGGGCGACCGGAAAACGCCACCCCACGCCACGGCGAAGCAGGCCTCTCCCGCAATCGGCCTCACGCCGCATCCGCCCGCCACACCGGTCGGGTACACCGGTCGGGTACACCGGTCATCGGGAAGATCCCGCCGAGCACGGCGGGCGTGCTGTGGGTTGGGACGGCGTGCCGATCCCCCGGGGTGGAGTCCGCACGGTCATCGCCTCGCCCCTGCCTACATGGCCGTTGTCATCCGTTGCTGCCAGGTGCGGCGGGTTTCGGCCGGGGCTCGGTAGCCGAGGGACGAATGCAGCCGGCGGCCCTGGAGAACGTGATCCAGGAGCGCTGGCGCCGCTCGGTCCGAACCGAGTCGCTCGAGCGCACGCCCGTGTGGAACCTCGCCCACTTGCGCCGCACCCTGGCCGAGTATGAGTCCTTCTATAACGAGCAACGGCCACCCCGAGCTCTTGGCCAAGCTGCACCACCACGTCCCTCGCCGGACAACGTCATCGACCTCGACGACTCCGCGCCGCTCGGCACGACCGGCTAGGCGGCATCCTCCACGCACATCATCCCGCAGCCGACCAGCACGGAGCGACTTGCCGGCACCCTCACCGTTGCTGCTCAGCCCACCGCACGGCCCACCCGTCGGTGCGAGCTCGGCGACGTCGTTCTCGAAAACCTCAGCCGGCGACATCCGCACCCGCCACGTCGCCGGGTCCATCGGGTGCGCGCATGAAGGGCGGCCATCCGGGCACCGGTCAGAGCGCGAGAAGAATTCGCCTTGAATCCGACGAAGAGGACCCGGCATGGCCCAGAAGGTGCGCGGGCTACGGTCTCCGAGGCTGATGCGCGGGCAGGACATCGGCGACGTGCTGATCGCCGAGGAGGGCCGGCTGCACGGCGTGCTCACCGATCGCGACATCGCCGTGGTCCGCTGCCCGGCCTCGAGGCAGCTCAGCAAGAGCCCTGATACCTGAGCACCAGCCGGGTGCGAGCTCGGACGTCCCGCGCTTGCGGAAATGCCGCAGGGCCGAGGAGCGAAAGCGCTCCCCGACCCGTGCGACCGCGCGTGGGAAAGCGTGCCGGTACAAGAGCGATTGGCCACACCGCAAGCGGGACGGCCGATCACTGTCCCGAGGGAGACGGGCCGGTGACGATGGCGGTAGGGCGCCCCTCAGCGAACCGCGCCTCCGTGTGGTCAGGTCGCCGGATTCGACTGCGGGCTGACGCGAAAGGCGATCACACCGTTCTCGTCGACCTCCGCATCGAGCACCTTGTCCCCCAGTTGCCCGGCGATGCCGGACTCGAGGTACACCCGGGCTTCGCCGGTGTCGATCACCTGGTCGTCCGGGTCCGCGCGCTGGACGAGGGACGCGGCGAAGGCCGGCCCGCCGCTGTTCCCGGTCTTCGGCGCGATGCGCAGCCCCGCGCCGGCAGGCAGTTCAGCGCCGGAAGTGAGGTCGTGAATCGCCGCGGCGGCGGATTCGGTCAGTGCGAGCATACGGACTCCTCGAACTCGTCGATGGCAAATCCGTCGGCTATTGACCCGCTCGAACCGCGCCAAACCCACCGGACGCGGCCGAATGTCTCGCACCGCGGCGGCACTTGTCCTCCCGAGCGGGACGTCGAAGGAGTGCCGGCGCTCAGGCGTGATGCGCCGAGGGAGGCCGGGAGATCCCGGTCCGCGATCCCTAGCGGATGCGCGGGCTCACGACTCACTCGAACTGTGCAAGATCGACCGGCGGCAGGTCACGCACCTCGTCCTTCGTCAGATCCAGCCGCACACCCTGGCGCACGTCGGTGACGTGATGGATCGGCAGGGCGACCTGCTTCTTGCCCCACAGGTGACCCTCCTGGAGGAGCACGTGCGTGACCTGGCGGTCGCGCGGATCGACTACGAGTCCCTGGACCCGGCCGATCTCGCCGTCGGTGGCGTGTACCGGCTGATTCCGCTTGACCTGCACCTCACCCGAGGGCACCCGATCGTAGGTGACCGTTTGCGGCCCATCCAGGCCGGCCGCCGCGAACGGGCCGATCGGCGCCGCCGGCACCGCGCCGCCGGCCGGCCCGAGCGCGAAGTAAGGCAGCAGGTAGTTCTGATCGGCCGGATACCCGAACCGGCCCTCGTTGCCCGGAAGGAACTCCGTCTGCACCGCCGGCTCGAGTTGCGCGAAGCCCGCCGCGCCACACCGAAGCCGAATCCCGCCGGCATCCGCGCCGTCCCGGTCGACCAACGTGACGGGAACGAGGCGAGCGTGATCGGGGTCCCCGTCGGGTTCCACGACCAGATGGGTCAACTCCGGCCCCATCGGGTCGATCACGACCCAGCTGAGCCGACCGCACACCCCGTCGGCGCAGCTCACTTCGCCACCGATGACATACGGCATGTTCGTCGCCATGAGCATTCCTTTCCTGCGCGTGACCACCGGCGCCGCAGCGGATCCGGAGACCACGGTGACTACTGCGCGGATGCACTGCGGATCCGCGGACGCGCTGCTTGCACCGCGCCAAGCTGGTTGCCCGATTCGCAAGGAAAATGCCTGTGCCGGCCGTGTCGACTGGGCTGCGCGTACCGGCGTCCGGCGGAATTAACGTTGCGCATTCGGCAAGGCCAGAGGTGCTCGCGGCGGCGCACCGGCTGCCGCCTGGCCGGCGCGAGCTTTCTGGCCTGCGTCGCCGCGGAGGGTTTGGCGGCTCACGGCACTGACGCTGCTGGGTCTAGACCTCGCCGGATAAGCGATCCTGCTGACCGCCGGCCTGCATTGGCCACGGCTGCACTACGACGTGCGCCGCTAGGCCACGGTCTTCCCACTTGGCATGACCGCAGCCGCGGCGATCTCCACCGCCTTGACCACCGACATCGCCTGCCTGCACGGCCTCGGCGTCGTCCTGTTGTGGGTGATCGGCAAGGCGCATCGATTCCCCGATCTGGCCGCCGAGCACTACCGTCTCACCCCCGGCACGGTCATCGCGACGCTGACTGCGCCCACCGGCGTAGACGAAGACGCGCACCAAGCTGAGCCCGCTCGGGTTTCAACGGCCGCGGGACGGTTACCTCCAGGACGGTTACCCTGCAGGACCGGAGTGAAAGGGAGGTGAGGGCGATGCTGCTGCTGGTGGGACTGGTACTGCTAGCCGCGACCGGCGCGTTCGCGGGGCTGGTGATCGCCTACAACCAGGCGGGCCCCGACTACACCGTCGTGATGTTCGGCAACACGCTCGGCACGCTCACGAGCATGCAGATCTTCCTAGCCGGGATCGCGCTGACGTTGGTCTTCTGCCTTGGCCTGTGGATGGTGGCGCTCGGCGCCCGGACGCGCCGACGCCGGGTCACTCCTCATGCTGAGGCCGCCCCGGTAACGCCCGGGCCGCGGCGCCGACACAGGCACCACGTGTTCGGGCATTGACCGTGGGAGCGAACGTCGCGCAAAAGCTGATCGCCTCGCACCTGGTGTCCGGAAAGATGGAGCCGGGTGCGGAGATCGGGTTGCACATCGACCAGACCCTCACGCAGGACGCGACCGGCACCATGGTGATGCTCGAACTCGAGGCCCTCGGCCTGGAGCGAGCGGCCACGGATCTGTCCGTGCAGTACATCGACCACAACCTGTTGCAGGCCGACGAGCGCAACATGGCCGACCACTTGTTCCTGCGCTCGGCCGCGCGCCGTTTCGGGCTGTGGTACTCGGGGCCGGGCAATGGGGTCTCGCATCCGACGCACATGGAGCGCTTCGGCGTGCCAGGTGCCACGCTGGCGGGTTCGGACTCGCATACGTGCGCGGCGGGCAGCATGGGGATGCTCGCGATCGGTGTCGGCGGTCTCGAGGTGGCGCTGGCGATGGCGGGCGAGCCGCTGTACGTGACGATGCCGCGGATCTGGGGCGTGCGCCTGGACGGGCGGTTGCCCGCGTGGGTGAGCGCGAAGGACGTGGTACTCGAGATGCTGCGGCGGCACGGCGTGGACGGCGGGGTGGGCCGGATCATCGAGTACCACGGTCCCGGGCTCGACGCGCTGACCGCGATGGATCGGCACGTGATCGCGAACATGGGCGCCGAACTCGGCGCGACCAGCACGGTGTTCCCTGCGGACCGCGCGGTGCGTGACTTCCTGCGCGGGCAGAACCGCGGCGCGCACTTCCACGCGCTGACGGCCGATCCCGACGCCGGCTACGACGTCGAGGACGAGATCGACCTGTCCGCCCTCGAGCCGCTGATCGCACGCCCCGGTTCGCCGGGGAATGTGGTGCCGGTGCGCGTGGCCGCCTCCGAGGACGTGCCGGTCCACCAGGTCGTCGTCGGCTCCTCGGCCAATCCGGGGCTGCGCGACTTCGAGATGCTCGCCGCCGTGCTCGATGGCCGCCGCATCCACCCGCGCATCTCGCTCGACGTCAACCCCACCAGCCGGCAGATCCTGCTGCAGCTCACCCGCTCCGGCGCCACCGCCGCGCTGATCCAGGCCGGTGCGCGGATCCACCAGACCGGCTGCATGGGCTGCATCGGCATGGGCCAGGCCCCCGCCCTCGGCCACAACAGTCTGCGCACGTTCCCGCGCAACTTCCCCGGCCGCTCCGGCACCAAGCACGACTCCGTCTGGCTCTGCTCACCCGAGACCGCCGCGGCAGCGGCGCTGACCGGCCGGATCACCGATCCGCGCGAGCTGCCCGAACTGCTCGGGGTCCACTACCCGCCGCTCGATCTGCCCGTGTCGTTCACCGTGATCGACACACAGTTCGAGGCCCCGCTCCCGCCGGAGGAGGCCAAGCAGGTGGAGTTGGAGAAGGCGCCGAGTATCGGCTCTATGCCCGAGTTCGAGCCGCTGCCCGACGAACTGACGATTCCGGTAC
>NZ_DASZKT010000039.1:0-62229 GCF_035552695.1 Actinospica sp. | reverse complement strand
CGCGGCGCGGTTCGATCACGGTGCCCGACGGGTCACCGCTTCAGGTTGAGCGGCAGTAGTTCGCGCTTGTGGGAGGCGTTCACGACGTTCGCCGCGGCGGTGTACCAGGCGAGCAGTCCGGTCACCACGCCCAGCCAGCCGCCGACCTTCGTCAGACTCGGGTCGTTGAGCGGGTTGAACGCGCCCTTGGCCTGCCACTGGCCGAAGGCCAGGAACAGGAAGGTGAGGGTCAGGAAGAAGAACACCAGGATCAGCGCGTGGTTGGTCTTGAGCGAGGCGAGGGTGAAGATCGCGGTGATGATCGCCCAGCCCAGGAAGAACCAGCCGACCGCGTTGCTCGTCGCGGCGGCGTTGTAGTGGTTGAACCAGTACCAGATGATCAGCCAGAACGCGCCGTACGTGGTGAACGCGGAAGCGCCCAGCGTGTTGCCGCGGCGGAACTCCCACATGCCGGCGAGCAGCTGCGCGCCGCCGCCGTAGAACAGGGCGAGGCTGAGGACGAGGGCTGCGCCTTCGGCCACCTTGAACGTGCCGGAGTTCACGAGGGACAGCATGAGGGTGGTGAAACCGAAGCCGAGCAGCCCCAACGGCGCCGGATCGGCGATGGTCGAGACGGGAGCGTTTTCTGTGCTCATGATGCGGCCTAGATCCCTTCTCCATTGTAGGGTTCTGACCGAGCTGTGCCCGCTTGCGCTATTCGCGCAGATGATCGTTGGTACCTGTGCGCTTAGTGGTCCCCGGAGCGCGCCGAACGGCAGCCGCCTCAGCCGCGCTGACTGGGCAGGTTTACCAGCCGTTCGCGCAGCTCGCGGGCGTGTCGGCGGCTGACCGCGAGCACCTTCCCGCCGACGGTGACGGTGGTGTGCCCGGCGTCCCAGCGCACCTCGGAGATGTGGCCGAGCGCGACCAGGTAGGAGCGGTGGATCCGGGCGAAACCATGCTCGGTCCAGCGCTCCTCGAGCGTGGCCAGCGAGATGCGCACCAGGTGGGAGCCGCTGGAGGTGTGCAGCCTGGCGTAGTCGCCGTGCGCCTCCACATAGCGGATCTGGGAGCGCAGCAGGAAACGCGTGACCCCGGCGAGCTCCACCGGCACGACCTCGTCCGGCGCCTCCTTGCCCTTGGCCCGCGCGGTGCGCCGCTCCTCCACCCGGCGCACGGCCTCGGCGAGCCGGTCCTGGCGCACCGGCTTGAGCACGTAGTCCACGGCGTGCAGGTCGAAGGCGTTGACCGCGAAATCCTCGTGCGCGGTGACGAACACGACGTGCGGGCTGTCCTTGCGCCGGGCCAGCGTCCCGGCCAGGTCCAGGCCCGTCACCCCGGGCATCCGGATGTCCAGGAAGACCGCGTCGATCCGGCCGGGCTCGGACAGCGCCCGCAGCGCCTCGGCCGCGCCGTTCGCGGTGCGGATGGTGGAGATCCGGGAGTCCGCGCCGAGCAGGTAGGCGAGCTCCTCCAGGGCGGGTTTCTCGTCGTCCACAGCCAGCACGGACAGTCCGGTCTGCTCAGTCACCGCGCCGCTCCTCGATCGCTCGGTTACGCATTCGCCTTCGCTACCGCGGAATGCGCACCGTGACGCTGGTCCCGGCCTCCGGGGACGAGCTGAGCTCCAGACCGTAGCCGGAGCCGAAGGCCGCGCGCAGCCGCTCATTGATATTGGACAGCGCGTGCGCCTCGGTGGACCCGGTCCCGTCCAGCGAGCTGTGGATCGTCTCCTCGTCCATGCCCACGCCGTCGTCGCGGATCACGATGGCGTAGTGCTCGTCGATTCCGCCGGCGCCGCGGCACTCCGCGGTGATCGTCACCGTACCCTGCCCGCCGCGCCCGCGCAGCCCGTGCCGCACCGCGTTCTCCACGAGCGGCTGCAGGCACAGGAAGGGGATCTCCACGGGAAGGATCTCGGGGGCCACCCGGACCGCGAGTTCGAGCTGGTCGCCGAACCTGGCCTGTTCGAGTTCGAAGTAGCAGTCGATGCAGCGCAGCTCCTCGGCGACCGTCGTCATCGAACCGCCGCGGCGGAAGGAGTACCGGGTGAAGTCGGCGAACTCCAGCAGCAGATCGCGGGCCCGGCCGGGGTCGGTGCGCACGAAGGAGGCGATGGCCGTCAGCGAGTTGTAGATGAAGTGCGGGGAGATCTGTGCGCGCAGGGCCCTGATCTCGGCCTCGACGGCGCGGGCCCGGGACTGGTCGAGCTGGGCGAGTTCGAGCTGAGAGGAGACCCAGCGCGCGACCTCGCACACGGCCCGGGTCAGCGCGACCGAGGCGGCTGTGTTGTACGCGGCGAGCGTGCCGACGGTCTCGCCCTCGACGACCAGCGGCGCGATGACGGCGTCGCGCACGGTGCAGTCCTCGCTGCCGCACTCGATCCAGTCGAGGAGTTTCACGCGGCCGGTCGAGATGACCTCTTTCGCATGGGTGTAGGCATCGGTCTCGTGCCGATGCCCGCTGCCCTCCCAGGCGAGCAGTTCATTGCCGTCGGTGATCGCCACGGCCGTGGTGTCGAGCAGCCGGCGCAGATGCCGCGCGGCCTTGCGGGCGGAGTCGGCGGACAGTCCCTCGCGCAGGGCGGGGGCGGCGAGCGAGACGGTGTGCATCGCCTCGTACGCGGCCCGCTCGGTCGCCGTGCCGTAGACGTGGTGGCGCCGCGCCGCGCGCATGGCGGCGCCCACCGGAATGGCCAGGACTCCGGCTACGGCGATGGACGTGGTCACTGAGTCCACATCTGTGACGGTACGGCAGTCCGCTCTCCTGCGGAAGACGGGCCCCGGCGAATCGCCGACCCGTTCGCCTGGTCGCCGGGCGGCCGCGGTTACGATCGGCCCATGAACCAACAGGTGCAAGCCGACCCCCTGGCCGCCGTCGCCGAGCTCCCCGGCGTCGCGGAGGCCGTGGACCGCGCCAGGACCGCCGTGGACCGGCTGCGCGGTCACAAGGTGCTGCGAAGCCGCAGCGCGCAGGTGACCGCCGAATCGGCGCTGCGCGGCGCGCGGGCCTCGGCGGCGCTGGCCGGGGCGGACTGGCCGCTGGAGGAGCTGCGCCGGCGCACGGACCTGGGCGACGAGGAGGGGGCCGCCGTGGTGCGCGGCGCGCTGCGGATCTCCGGCGAGCTGTCCGAGCTGCTGCCGATCCTCCGTCAGGCGCCGGCCCAGGCCCTGACCCGGATGCACCTGCTGGCCGCCGCGGGCTCGTTCGATTCCGCGCGCATCGGCCGTCCCCGGCTGCCCGGCGAGCCGGTCGAACCCGAACCCGCGATGCCCGCGTCGGCCGTCGACGCCGAGCAGGCGGCGGCCCGGCTGAACGCGCTCACCGGCGTGCTGGCCGCGCCGAGCAAGGCCCCTGCGTTGGTCGTCGCCGCGATCGCGCACGCGGAGCTGCTGGCCACCGCCCCCTTCGGCTGGGGCGACGGACTGGTGGCCCGCGCCGTCTTCCGGCTGCTGCTGGTGGATCGTGGCCTCGACCCGAACTCCCTGGCGGCCCCCGAAGTCGGCTTCGTGGAGCTCGGAATCGACGCGTACCGCGCCGCTCTCGCGTCCTACTCCGAGGGCACGGCGGCCGGGATCGGCACCTGGATCGCGCACTGCGGCGTCGCGCTGGAAGCGGGCGCCCAAGATTCTTTGGCGGTATGCGAAGCACTGGTACGCGGCTGACCTGCTGCTTTGTAATGCTTTGTCCGCCATTCGGGTGAAGATCCCGGCGTAAGGGTGGCGCCCGGCTATCCAAGCGCCCGGTTCGGGCCTAGAAAGGAAGTAGACGGCCCGCGAGACCGATTCCAGTGGATACCAGGGATATCCGAAGACTAAGGAGTAGGAGTCGACCGGCCACACGGACCGCAGACGGAAATTCGGGAACCCACGCGCGACCAGCCCTCGTCAGGGCCCGCCGCCAGACCACCGACACCCGGGTGGAGCGAGACCGGGCGGTGGCCTGGAACTGGCGAAAGAAACGGTGCACGCTGCTAACCCGGATTCCCGCTCCCGACGGCACCTCGAGCAGCGCTCGAGGTGCCGTCACCTGTGTGTGGCGCGGATTGTGTGGGGCCGCTGAGTTGACGCGGTTGAGCTGAATGGTTGAGCCGAGTGGCTGAGCTGAATGGCGAGGTTCTTCAGGCGCGGTCCCGTATTCAGGCGCGGACCCGGGTTCCGGAGCGCGACGGTCTTCCGGGAACTGTCCTCCAGGAACGGCCCATCGGGAACTGTCCTCCGGGAACAGCCCTCCGGGAACTGTCCTTCGCTTCGGGAGCCGGGCCGTCCGCTCAGTCGTTGCCCGACTTCTTCCGCCGCGCGTACCAGACGATGCCGGCCGCGGCCGCCGTCCCCACGCCCACCGCCGTCGCCGCGAGCACCGGCTTGGTCGGCAGCTGGATGTTGGCCATCTTCGCGCGCAGCGACACCGGGTTCGTGAACACCAGCACCGGCCACTCCCGCGTCCCGGCCTCCTTGCGCAGCGCCCTGTCCGGGTTCACGGCGTACGCGTGGCCGACCGCCTCAAGCATCGGCAGGTCCGTCGCCGAGTCGCTGTACGCATAGCTCTCGCCCAGGTCGTAGCCCTCTGCCTCGGCGAGTTCCTTGATGGCGGCCGCCTTGTTGTCGGCGTACGCGTAGAACGCGATCTCACCCGTATAGCGGCCATCCTCCTCGACCATCCGAGTGGCGATCACCCGATCGGCCCCCACCATCTCGCCGATCGGCTCGACCACCTCGGCGCCGGAGGAGGACACGATGATCACGTCCCGGCCCGCCTGCTTGTGCTGCGCGATCAGGTCGGCGGCTTCCTGGTAGATCAGCGGATCGATCAGGTCGTGCAGCGTCTCGGCCACGATCTCGCGCACCTGCCCGACGTCCCAGCCCGTGCACATGTCGGACAGGTACTGCCGCATGCGCTCCATCTGGTCGTGGTCCGCGCCGCCGGCCAGGTAGACGAACTGGGCGTACGCGGTCTTGAGCACCGCCCGCCGGTTGATCAGCCCGCCCTGATAGAAGGAGCGCCCGAAGGCCAGGGTCGAGGACTTCGCGATGATGGTCTTGTCGAGGTCGAAGAACGCCGCCGTGCGCATGAGGGAAGCATACGTGCTCGGCTGCCCGGCCGGGCCGGCGCCCGCGTGCCCGAAGGCTGACGCGGCACCCGCGGACGCGCCGTGTTACCCGTCGGTCACTAGAGGAGTCCGCGCAGGTCAACGACGCATACTCAACCGTTCAGCGTAGCGTCGGGAGCGTCAGTTTGCCTTTAGCGCGGTTCGGGTACACCATGGAAGTCACGGATCGTTCGCGACCGTGCAGCCTTGGCCCGGCTCCTCCCCCCCGAGCCGCGCCAAGGTGACGACCCCCGCTCTCCCCCCCGGCGGGGGTCGTCCTTTTCTCCGGCCGACCCGCTCGCAGGTCGCTTCAGCCGACAGAGCTTCTCTCCGCACTAACCTTCCGGCGCTGACGGCTTCCCTCCGCGCTAATCCTCCGGCGCTGACGGGCTTCTCTCCGTGCTATCCGGCGCTGACGGGCTTCTCTTCGTACTAACTCTCCAGCGCCGACTCTCCGGCGCCGGCGGCTGTCCTCTGCCGCCCTTTTCTCTCCCGCGCTTGTCTCTCCTGCCCTTGCATGCCTCGATCGCCCTCGTTTCCGCCGCCCGTGCGCCTCTCAGTTTTCATCGCCGATGAGGGGAAGATCTGGCCCGCCGACGGGAACTTGGGCACCTTCATCCCACCAGGTCCCGCCGTTGTCCACAGGCTGAGGACGGGCTTATCCACAGATTTCAGAGCGGCGCTGGCGCTGCTCGACCTCGGTAGCCGATGGTGATCATGCGGACGCAGAATGCATCCGCGGCCGTCTACCAAGGGATCTGTCACCATGTCGCCCAGCCCGACCAGCCTAGGCTCAGCACCCTGCGTCGCCGTGTTCGGCGGCTGCGGTGGAGCCGGTGCGTCCACCCTCGCCGCAGGGCTCGCCCGCAGCGCCCTGCACAGCGGACGCGCCGTCGTCCTCGTCGACGCGGATCCGCTCGGTGGAGGCCTCGAGACCATTCTGGCCGACGACCTGTCGCCCGGGCGCCACCGCTCCGAGGGCGCCGCCGAAGGCTCCGGCTTGTCGCTGCTCACCTGTGCGCGCCCGGACGGCACGCCGATCCCACCCGAATCCATGGGGCACGCGCTGTCCGCGATCGCGCCAGAGGCCGAGCTGATGATCGTCGACCTACCACGCAGCCTCAGCGACTCGACCAGGCTCGCCGCGGCATGCGCCACGCATACGCTGCTCATCGCACCGGTCGCAGAACGCGTTCTCGTCTCCGCGCGCCGACTGCTCGACCAACTCGGCTCGCTCGGCCCGCGTCCCAGCCTCGTCGCCCGGCTGCCCAGCCGCGATCTGCTCAGCCCGCAAGGCCTCGCCGCGCACCTCCGGCTGCCGCTCCAAGGCGTGATCAGGGCGAGCCGCGACCGTTCTCGCATCCAGCGGGCCTCGCTCGACCGCTTCTGCGGCCGTTTCGTGGACTCGCTCTTCGGGGCGGTGGCCGCATGAACGCCCCGGACATTCGGTCGTCTGATCCGCACGGCGGCCTGATCCGCGAGATGAAAGACCGCCTCGCCGCCGGCAGCCTCAGCCCTGACCCCTCGTCGGTCGCCGCCGCGTTGACCGAGGAGCGGTGCCTACTCGGGCCCAAGGGCATCGAGGCGCTTTCCCAGGTGATCTGCGAAGAGTTCCTCGGCAGCGACCCGGTCGTTGCTTATCTGCGGGATCCGGCCGTGACCGACGTGCTCATCAACGGCTCGTCGACCATGTGGTTGGAACGCGAGGGGAAGCTCGAACGAGTCGAGAACGGATTCGCCGACGAGGAGGCGGTGCGCGCCTACGCGCAGCGGCTCGCCATCCGCGCGGGCCGTCGCGTCGACGACGCCAGTCCGTTCGTCGATGCGCGGCTTCCTGACGGCACCCGGATGCACGCGATCCTCCCGCCGCTGGCGGTCGAGGGGACGACGATCAGCCTTCGTATTCCGCGCCGCCAGGCATACACGCTCGGCGAGCTCAACTCCCTCGGCACCCTGGCCGATGACGCTGTCGGCCTGCTGAGCGAACTCGTCCAGAAACGAGTCGCCTTCCTCGTCACCGGCGGAGCCGGCACCGGCAAGACGACCCTTCTCTCGGCGCTTCTTTCCCTCGCTGACCCGGGGGAGCGCCTCGTCCTGGTCGAGGACTGCGCCGAACTCGTCCCGGACCACCCGCACATCGTGCGCCTCGAAGCCAGGCCGCCCAACCAGGAGGGCCGCGGCCGAGTCACGATCCGCGAACTCGTCCGTCAGGCGCTGCGGATGCGCCCGAGCCGGATCATCCTCGGCGAGGCTCGCGGCGGCGAGGTCATCGACCTGTTCACCGCGCTCAACTCCGGCCACGAGGGCGGCTGCGGAACGCTGCACGCCAATCGGCCGCAGGACGTGCCCGCGCGCATCGAGGCGCTCGGCCTGCTCGCCGGAGTGTCTCGGGAGGCCGTGCACAGTCAGGCCGCTGCCGCGGTCCGGGTCGCCGTGCACCTCGTGCGCGACGAGGACGGTCGCCGCAGGCTCGAATCCGTCGCGGTGCTGCGCCGCAGAGCCGCCAGCGGGCCGCTGCAGGCGGCGCTCGCGATGACCTTCGACCGCTCCGGCAGGACCCGCGAATGGCCCGGCTTCGATCTGCTCGAGGCGGAACTCGGCCGTGGACGTTACGCCGGGCTGCAGGCCGAGCGCGGCGCAGGCCGTGCGCCGAAGCCCGACTACGCGCGGATGGTGGCCGACGAGTACCGCGACCGCGTGCCGTGGATCCCGAGGCCCCGCAACGGCGGAGATGGAGCGCAGCAATGACGCAGCAGGCACTGGCCACCACCGTCCCGCCGCAGCGCTGGCGCATGCCCGTGAAGGCAGCGGAATTCCGCAGGCCCAGCCGGAGTCTCATCGTCACGACCGTCACGGTGATTAGCGTGTTCTGCACCGTGGGATTCCGCTCGCTGATGCCGCTCTTCGTCCTACCGCCGGTCGTCGCGGTACTCGCGTTCCGAAAATCCAGGCAACGCCGGTGGGCCGAGCACGACGCGCAGCGGGAGGCGGTCACCGCTCTGTGCACGGCACTGCGCGCGGAGCTCGAGGCCGGGCTTCAACCGCGCACGGCCTTCACCTCAGCCGTCTGGTCGCGGCCCGAACTCGCCGATCTCGCGGAGGAAGCCTGCCGCCCCGGCAAGGACGTGGACCTGCCGAGACTGCTGACCGCCCATGCGGCCCGACCCGGGCGCCGCGCGCTGCGTGCACTCGCCGCGTGCTGGTACGCCGCCGACCGTCACGGCATCGCGCTCGCCGACGCCGTCAGCGGCATCGAAGAGGGCTTACGCGCGGAAGGCGCCCGTCTCCGGGCGACCGAGGTGGAGCTCGCCGGAATCCGCGCGACGATCCTGCTGCTCGCCGCCCTGCCGATCTTCGGCTTAGCCCTGGGACTGGCGCTCGGCGCGAACCCGCTGGACGCCCTGCTGCACAACCCGATCGGCCAGTGCAGCCTGCTCGCCGGAGTCGGACTCGATCTGGTCGGCCTGCTATGGACGGATCGTCTCGTCGCGAGCCTCCGTCCGGATGAGACCGGAAATCAAGGCCGGGTGGGCGTATGAGTTCGCATATCGGTGCCCTGAGTTGGCCGGATCCCGGACTGCGAGTGCTGGAGATCGCCCTGGCGATGCTGCTGGGATTCTGCGCGCTCATCCTCCGCGGCAGCCGCTGGCCGTCGTTCCCGAGCCTGCCGCGCCCGGCCCGGGCCGACCCGCTGGCCATCGACTGGACCTCCGTCCGCTTGCACAGGCCGAACGTGCCCGAGGCCGTATGGGTAGTGCTTGGTGGCGTCGCGGTGGCCCTGTTCATCGGTGGCCCGGGCGCGTTTCCCGCGGGACTCATCGGTGCTGTCGGCACCTACGTCTGGCTCTCCCGGCAACGCGCCAAATCGGCGTTGCGTGAGAAGGCCCGCCTCGCCGCGCAGGTTCCGCCCCTCGCCGATCTGTTCGCCGCGGGCCTGGCCGCAGGGCTGCAACCGGCCCACGCCGCCGTCACGGTGGCCCGGGCCTTCGGCGGCGGCAACGGCAAGTCGCGCAAGGACCCGTCCGAGCGTCTCGACCGGAGCAAGCTGACCGGAATCGACCTGCTGGCCTGCCGATTCCACGACGCGGCCACCGCCGTTCTCGCCGGCGCCGATCCGCAGGCCGCGTGGAGCGCCCTCGCTCTAGACGAGGCCACGGCGCCGCTGGCCGCGGCAGTCATCCGCGCGGACCGTACCGGTGCTCCCGCGGCGGCCACCGTGGGCCGAGCCGCCAGACAACTTCGCGAAGAAGCCGCCGACGCGCTCTCCGCCGAGGTCCGCACCGTCGGCGTCCGCGCCACAGCCCCACTGACGCTGTGCTTCCTGCCCGCATTCGTCTGCCTTGGAGTGGTCCCGACCGCTCTCGGCCTGCTGCCGCGCCTGCGCGGCTGACCCCAACCGAAAGGAACAAGCCACCCATGAACCTGCGACGCGGCATCCGCCGAATAAGAACTCGAAGAGAACGCGACGAACGCGGCACCACCACGGCCGAATACGCCATCGGCACGCTAGCGGCCTGCGCCTTCGCCGTCGTGCTCTACAAGATCCTCACCGGCGGCACCGTGGCCTCGGCCCTCTCCGGCCTCGTTCACCGTGCGCTCAACCTCGCCGGATGACCGATGCCCCCATGCACGAAGGACGAGCGGGGCTACGTGACCGCCGAAACGGCCTTCCTCCTCCCGATCATCCTCGGGATCGGATACGCCCTGGCCCTGGTCGTGCTTCTGGCCGCACAGCAGATCCGCTGTGCCGACGCGGCCTGGGAAGCGGCCCGCGCCCTGGCCCGTGGCGCGCCCGCCTCGCAGCTACCGGGAATCGCCGCGCGCTACGCCCCATCCGGTGCACGCGCATCGTCCTGGAGCCAGGACGGCTCGCTGACAGTCGAGGTCGAGCGCGATCAGAGCATCGTGAGCCGATTCCTGCCGTCCATACACATATCCGCGACAGCCACCGTCCCCTGCGAGCCACGAGTCGCGTCGTGCCAAGCAGTACCGACCGACTCCGCCGACTCCGCCGACACCCCTACCACCCCCACCACTCGGAGGCCACATGACTGATTCCTACCGCGCCCGCGCCCGATCTCCCTGCGACGAACGGGGATCCGCGACGATCTGGTGTGTGAGCGTCCTGCTCCTCGTCTCGGCCGCAGTCGGTTGGGCGTTGGTCTGGGTCGCTGCGGAAGGCACGCGCCACGCAGCCGAGCGCGCCGCCGACTCCGCGGCCCTGGCCGCCGCGTCGGCCGCGTTGCACCGCCTCGCGATGCGCGACGATTCAGACCCCTGCGTCGCCGCGACCAAGGCGGCGGCCGTGGCGGGTGCCGAGCTCGCCGGCTGCGAATGCGCCCCGCTGGACTGCACGGTCTCGGTACGTCGCGAACTGCCGTTCCTCGGCTCGTTCGCCGCCCACGTGCCGGGCCTCGGCCCAGTGCGAGCCGTCAGCCGAGCCGGCCCCGTCGGCGAGTCCGGCAGCGCGGACGACTCCTGATCACTGGGATGAATCAGCGCGGTAGAAGCGGCCGGCCTCGGCGCGCCGCCCGAACTCAGTCTCGATCACCACGCGCAGATGATCGAGGTCAAGGGTGACGGTCGGCTCCGCGTCCACCTCATCCGCGCACTCCACCCAGTCCGCGGCATCCCTACCGCCCGCCAGGTCCACGGCATCCGCGCGACGCTCCTCAACTGCAGTTTCGGCCACGTAGGTCGCGCTCACGTCCGCCTCGTAACCGGCGTCGCGTCCGGTCGCAATTCCCGACGCGGCGATGAACGCCTTCGGGAGGCGGCGTACGCGAAGAGCCCTGACCGCGCGAAGTTCGATACCGCGCTCCTTCGACCGTCTTATTCCAGCCGACAACAACCACAGGGAGGCGAACAGAGCCCACGTACAGATCGCGCCGGCGAGAAAGATCTGGGCGGCGGTGGTCTTCACCATCACGCCGAGGAAGGTGAGCGTGTCGGCATGGTTGGAGTCCGCCACGATTCCGCAGGTCACGGCAACGACGCCGATGATCACGGCTAGGGCCACGGCTATCATGCAGCCCCCCGCCCTGTACCGCCCCGCCCGCGCCCCACACCCTCACCACGCCACCCCTCGCTCCGCCCCCACCTGCGACGCCCATCTTCACCCCGTCCGCGCCCAGCACACTCGCCACGCGTGCTCTCGGCCCATCCACGCCCGCGACGCCCGTCCTCGGCCCCCGCGCGCCCCGCACGCTCACCAAGCCAGCCCTCGCCCCGCCCGCGCCTGCGACGCCCGTCCTCGCTCCGCCCCCGCCCGCGATACCCGTCCTCGCTCCGCCCGCGCCCGCGATACCCGTCCTCGCCCCGCCCGCGCCCGGCGCGCTCGCCACGCCAGCCCTCGGTCCGCCCGCGCCCGCGACGCCTGTCCTCGGCCCCCGCGCGCCCCACACCCTCGCCATGCCAGCCCTCGGTTCGGCCGCACTCGTCGCGCCCGTCCTCGGCTTGTCCGCGCCCGGCACGCTCGCGACGCGTGCTCTCGGTCCGGCCGCGCGTGCCATGCCCGTCCTCGGTCCGCCCGCGCTGGCGACCCCCGTCCTTGGCCCGCCTGCGCCCGGCATGCGCACCACGCCAGCACTCTGCTTGTCCGCGCCCGGCACGCTCGCGACGCGTGCTCTCGGTCCGGCCGCGCGTGCCATGCTCGTCCTCGGCCCGGCTGCACTCGCCACGTCGGCCCATGGTCCGTGCGGCTTCGGGTGCCGGGTCGGCCGTGGGTATGTCCGCGCTGGTGCTCGCCATCGTCAACACGTGCTTTCTCTCGGTCTGACAACGACGGCTGTTTACCCGCTAGCTCGGCTTGAGCAAAACCTCCAGCAGGCGGATCGCACCCGTCTTGTCTAAGGGTTCGTTGCCGTTGCCGCACTTCGGGGACTGCACGCAGGACGGGCAGCCGGTGCGGCACTCGCAGGCGCGGATGGCGTCCAGGGTGGCCGTGAGCCAGTCCCTGGCCTTGGCGAAGCCGCGCTCGGCGAAGCCCGCTCCGCCGGGCAGGCCGTCGTGCACGAAGACGGTGGCCAGGGCGGTGTCGGGGTGCTCGGCCGCGGAGAGGCCGCCGAGGTCCCATCGGTCGCAGTCGGCGAACAGCGGGAGTAAGCCGATCGAGGCGTGTTCGGCGGCGTGGGCGGCTCCGGGGACGTCGGGGGCCGCGAGCAGCGCGTCCTCCAGGCCCGCGGGGGTCACCGTCCACCAGACTGCCTTGGTCGTCAGTGTGTGTTCGGGCAGGTCCAGCGGCTCCTCGCCGAGCACCTGGCCCGTCCTCGAGTCGCGCTTCAGGTAGCCGACGACCTGGCTCGTCACGGCGACCGTGCCGTACGCCACCCGGCAGTGCGAGTTCCACTGCTCGGAGCGGTCCTCGCGCTCGATCCGGACCTGGGCGACCTCCCTGGCGTACGTCGCGTAGCCCGGGTCCTTGGCCTCGACGAGCGCTATCGCCCCGTCCAGGTCCAGTTCTCTCACGAGGTAGGTCTCGCCCTGGTGCAGGTAGACGGCTCCGGGGTGGACGGCTCCGGCCGCCGAGCCTCCGTCGGCCATGCCCAGCAGCCTGCCGGTGTCCGCCTCGATGATGCGGATCGGCTCGCCGCCCATGCCGCGCAGGTCGCTCAGGTCCGCCGCGCGCTCCGGGCGCGTCCAGAACCAGCCGTCGGCGCGCTTGCGCAGCCAGCCGGACTTGGCGAGCTCCTCCACGAGTGCGGACGCACCCGGGCCGAACAGGTCCATGTCCTTCTCGCGCAGCGGCAGTTCCGACGCCGCGGCGCACAGGTGGCCCCACAGCACGTACGGGTTGCCGGGGTCGAAAACCGTCGCCTCGACCGGCTTGCCGAACAGCGCCTCGGGATGGTGGACCAGGTACGTGTCCAGCGGGTCGTCCCGGGCGACCAGTACGGCGAGCGCCTCCTGGCCGCCGCGCCCGGCCCGGCCGGCCTGCTGCCAGAGCGACGCGCGGGTGCCCGGATAGCCCGCCAGCACCACGGCGTCGAGGCCCGCGATGTCCATGCCGAGCTCCAGCGCGTTCGTCGCGGCCACCGCCGTCAGCCGTCCGCTCTGCAGCGCGGCCTCCAGCGCTCGCCGGTCCTCGCGCAGGTAGCCCGCGCGGTACGCCGCGATCTGCTCGCCGCGTCCGCCGCTGCGGGCCAGGTCCTCGCGGGCCATCACCGACACCAGTTCCGCGCCGCGCCGCGATCGCACGAACGCGACCGTCCGCACCTGCTCCCCGGCCAGGTCCGCGAGCAGCGTCGCCGTCTCGGCCACGGCCGTCCGCCGGGTCGGCGCGCCGCGCTCGCCCCGGGCATCGGTCAGCGGCGGCTCCCAGAGGGCGAACAAGAGCCTTCCATGCGGCGACCCGTCCTCCGTGACCGCGGCGACCTGAAGGCCTGTCAGGCGGGCCGCTGTGGCCTCTGGGTCGGCTGTGGTGGCGGAAGCGAGAGCGAACACCGGCTCCGCGCCGTAGTGCGCGCACAGGCGCCGCAGTCTCCTGATGACGCTGGCCACATGCGCGCCGAACACCCCCCGGTATCCGTGGCACTCGTCGATGACCACGTACGTCAGCCTTCGCAGAAACGACGACCAGCGCCGGTGGTCCGGAAGTACTGAGTAATGGAGCATGTCAGGATTGCTCAGTACGAACGCGCCGTTCTCCCGGATCCAGCGCCGCTCCTCGCCGCTGGTGTCGCCGTCCAGGCAGACGGCCGGGGGTATCGGGAGGTCGAGTTCGCGCAGGCGGCGCGCCTGATCCGCTGCCAAAGCCTTGGTGGGGGCGAGGTAGAGAACCGTGCCGCTTCGCTTTCCGCCCGCGGCGTCCGCGAGCAGGCCGCTGAGCGCGGGCAGCAGGTAGCCCGCCGACTTTCCCGAGGCCGTGCCGGTCGCCAGCACCGTGTGCGTCCCCGCGTGCAGCAACTCGGCCGCCTCGGTCTGGTGCGACCAGGGACGTTCGACGCCGGCCGCGCGCAGGCGCTCGACGAGCAGCGGATCCGCCCACCGCGGCCAGTCCGCGTAGCTCGCCTCGCGCGCCTCGATCTGCTCCACGTGCACGGCCGCTTCGGCGCGTGTCGGCCCGCCGAGAAACACAAGTCGGCGAAGGATCTCCTCAGCGGTCCGCGAACGTGGCATGGTAGTAAGAGGTTAGGCGCTCCTGGCCGTCGTGGTACGCACCAAGCCACTCTTCGTGGTGAAGACCCCCGACGGATTGACCCGAAGCTGGGCCATTCCGTCACCAGGCCTCCCCGGAGAGTGATTGAATGCAGGGTACCGATGGAACCGGGCCCGGCTCGCGCGCTCGGCGAGACGGTTGCGGACAACGCATAGAAGCTGTGCTGGAGGACCCGTGGATCTGTACCTGTCGACCCGGCACGAAGGTGATCGCACGATCATCGAAGTCGGCGGCGAAATCGACGTCTACACCGCCCCCAAGCTGCGTGAGCAGCTGGTAGACCTGGTGAACCAGGGGCGTTACCACCTTGTAGTGGACATGGAGGCGGTGGACTTCCTCGACTCCACCGGGCTCGGCGTGCTGGTCGGCGGCCTCAAGCGGGTGCGCGCGCACGACGGCTCGCTCCGCCTGGTGTGCACCCAGGAGCGCATCCTGAAGATCTTCCGGATCACCGGACTCACCAAGGTCTTCCCGATCCACCAGAGCGTCGAGGAAGCCGTCTCGGCGACCGACTGACGCCCACGTGGAAGACCGGATCGCGACTGTGCGGAGGATCAGATGACGGGTGTTCAGGCCGCCGAGCCCGACGCGGCCGAGGGTCGCGACGAGCAGGAGGGCGTCTCGCTGCGCTTCGCCCCGCTGCCCGAGCACGTGCGCACGGCGCGGCTCGTGGCCGTGGCGCTGGCCCGCCGGGCCGGCGTGGAGGACGGGCTGCTCGACGAGGTGCGGCTGGCGGTCGGCGAGGCCTGCTCGCGGGCCGTGGGCCTGCACCGGTCCGCGGCGCGCGGCGAGCCGGTGCTGGTTCGCTTCGCCCCGCCCGGCGACCGCTTCCGGGTCGAGGTGGCCGACCTGGTCACCGGCGGCCCGGTGCCCAAGCCGGACGACGGCGAGGGTGAGGGCGGGCTGTTCGAGGCGAGCGGCGTGGACGCCGACATGGGCCTCGCGGTGCTCCGCGGGCTGGTCGACGACCTCGAGGTGGAGACCGTGCCGGCCGGCGGCGTCATTCGGATGGGCTGGCCGGTCCAGCACCCCGACTACAGCTGACCGTCCCGCGCGCACAACTCAATCGGCTGTCTCCGGGCGGATCCCGCACGGCGTGAATTCGCAGGCGTGAACCAACGCCGCGTCGGGAACGACCCGGAGGATGAAGAACCCGGATATCCCCTTCGCCCGATCCGCTTCCGTGCGGAAAGGGGCGAAGGGGATATACGCATTTCCGGATGGACCGACGACCGGTGAGGAATCTTGGCACCCCCACGAGTGAACTTCGCCGTGACGGCGGGTGGCGTGCCGCGGAATCCACGCTCGTTGAGACGTGGATCACATGTCTTTACGTGATCATCGCCTAACTCGACGCTGGTCCAATCCATTGCTCGTGCGTAAACTCCGGATCCACTGAACGCTCCGCACTGTCAGGAGTCTCACCCACGTTCTCTTGACGCAAGGCCCGGGGCGACTACGTCAAGGAGGACGAGATGCCCAGGCCCGCCGAGTTGTCTATGGCGGACTCCGCCCCGAGTCTCACGGGCGGAAACATCACATTGGTCATCGTGGTCGCGATCGTCGCGCTGGCCGCCCTCGGAGTTGCCGCCTACCTCGTGCGCGAGGTCAGAGCGGCCAGCGAGGGCACCGAGAAGATGAAGGAGATCGCGGCCGCGGTCCAGGAGGGCGCCACGGCGTACCTGGCCCGGCAGTTCCGCACGCTGTCGCTGTTCGCCGGGATCGCCTTCCTGGTGCTGCTCGCGCTGCCCGCGGACAACTGGAACGAGCGGATCGGCCGGTCGATCTTCTTCCTGCTCGGCGCCGGGTTCTCGGCGACCACCGGGACGATCGGCATGCAGCTGGCGGTGCGCGCGAACGTGCGGGTGGCCGCGGCGGCGCGCGAGTCGGGGGCCAACCGGGCCACCCGGATCGCCTTCCGCACCGGCGGCGTGGTCGGCATGTTCACCGTCGGCCTCGGCCTGTTCGGCGCCGCGATCGTAGTGCTCGCCTACCAGGGCGAGGCCCCGAAGGTGCTCGAGGGCTTCGGCTTCGGCGCCGCGCTGCTCGCCATGTTCATGCGCGTCGGCGGCGGTATCTTCACCAAGGCCGCGGACGTCGGCGCCGACCTGGTCGGCAAGATCGAGCAGGGCATCCCGGAGGACGACCCGCGCAACGCGGCGACCATCGCGGACAACGTCGGCGACAACGTCGGCGACTGCGCGGGCATGGCCGCCGACCTGTTCGAGTCCTACGCGGTGATGCTGGTCGCCGCGCTCATCCTGGGTTCGGCCGCGTTCGGCAACCAGGGCCTGGTCTTCCCGCTGCTGGTCCCGATGATCGGCGTGGTCACGGCCGTCATCGGCATCTTCGCCGTCTCGCCACGGCCGGGTGACCGCTCCGGCATGCAGTCGATCAACCGCGGCTTCTTCATCTCCGCGATCGCGTCGGTGGTCCTGGTCGCCATCGCGGCGTTCAGCTACCTGCCGAGCAGCATGGCCAAGCTGACCAACGCCACGGCCGGAGGCACCGGCAACCCGCAGGTGATCGCGCTGGTCTCGGTGGTCATCGGCATCGTGCTCGCGGTGGCGATCCAGCAGCTCACCGGCTACTTCACGGACACCGCGTTCCGCCCGGTCAAGGACGTCGCCAAGACCTCGCTGACCGGCCCGGCCACGGTCATCCTCTCCGGCATCTCGCTCGGCCTGGAGTCCGCGGTCTACTCGGCACTGCTGATCGCGGCGGCCGTGTTCGGCGCCTACCTGCTCGGCGGCGGCTCGATCGTGCTCTCGCTGTTCTGCGTGGCTATGGCGGGCACCGGGCTGCTGACCACGGTCGGCGTCATCGTGGCGATGGACACCTTCGGGCCGGTCTCGGACAACGCGCAGGGCATCGCGGAGATGTCCGGCGACGTGCAGGGCGAGGCGGCCCAGGTGCTGACCTCGCTGGACGCGGTCGGCAACACCACGAAGGCGATCACCAAGGGGATCGCGATCGCCACGGCCGTGCTGGCGGCCACCGCGCTGTTCGGCTCCTTCCAGAGCGCGATCACCGACGCAGTCGCCAAGAAACAGGGCCTGAGCCTGGCCCCGACCGCCTCGAACTTCCAGTACGCGGGCATCCTCAACATCGCGGACCCGCGCAACCTGGTCGGCCTGATCGTCGGCGCCGCGGTGGTCTTCCTGTTCTCCGGCCTGGCGATCAACGCGGTCTCCCGCGCGGCGGGTGCGGTGGTCTTCGAGGTGCGGCGGCAGTTCGCCGAGATCCCCGGGATCATGGAGGGCACCGGCCGCCCCGAGTACGGCAAGGTCGTGGACATCGTCACCACCGACTCGCTGCGCGAGCTGGTCACCCCGGGTCTGCTCGCGGTGATGGCACCGATCGCGGTCGGCTTCTCGCTCGGCGTCGGCGCGCTCGGCTCCTACCTCGCGGGCGCGATCGGCACCGGCACCCTGATGGCCGTCTACCTGGCCAACTCGGGCGGCGCCTGGGACAACGCGAAGAAGCTGGTCGAGGAGGGCAACCACGGCGGCAAGGGCTCGTCCGCGCACGAGGCGACCATCATCGGCGACACCGTCGGCGACCCGTTCAAGGACACCGCGGGCCCGGCCATCAACCCGCTGATCAAGGTGATGAACCTGGTCTCGCTGCTGATCGCCCCGGCGATCGTGGCGCTGTCCCTGGGCACCGGGAGCAACCCGACGGTGCGCGGCCTGATCTCCGCCGCCGCGATCGCCGTCATCGTCGTCGCGGTGTGGAACTCCAAGCGCAGGTCCATCGCCGTTTCGGCCGAGACCGAGCTGCCCAGCCAGGGCGGCACGGCGCTGGAGCACGACGGCGCCGACAACGCGGCGACGCCCGCGTAGCGCGGCGACAGGCAGTTATCGGCGGTTATAGAAGGTGGCCCGGCACCCGAGGTGCCGGGCCTTCCTTCGTTAGGCTGGCTCGCATGAGCGAGCTGATGAGCGACCCGGCGGCGATCGAGCGGCTGCGTACGGCGCTGGAGAAGGCGCAGTACACGGTGGACGGGTGCCTGGAGGCGATGGGGGCCACGGCGTACGCGGCGTTGGCGCGCAACGAGTCGGTGGCGGCTTCGCGCGCGGTGGCGGGGGACGACTCGCCGGTGGCGACGCTGACGAAGCTTTTCGTACTGCAGGAGAACGTGGATCAGGGCTCCGCAGAAGCCGCGGTGCCGCTCGCGGAGGCGATTTCGGGCGGGCTGCTCGCGGAGGACGGGACCGACGGCACCGTACGGGCCCTGGTGGATATCAGACCTTATGGCGAGTCAGACGTCGACTGGTGGCTCGTCTCTGACCTCGGCTCGGGGCTGGTGACCGGGCGGAACGCGCCGATGCGGCCGGACTACGTGCTCGGGGTCGGCGGGGCGTCCACCACCCTCGCTCAGCTGACGGTGCGCCAGAACGTCGCCCGCGCGCTCGATGTCGGCACGGGATGCGGGGTGCAGGCGCTGCACCTCGCCCGGCACGCGCAGCACGTCACCGCCACCGACCTCAACCTGCGGGCGCTCGACTTCGCCCGCCTGACCGCCGCGCTGTCCCTCGGGACCGAGGCGGAGCGGATCGAACTGCGCGGCGGCAGCATGTTCGAGCCGGTCGCGGACGAGCGTTACGACCTGATCGTCTCGAACCCGCCGTTCGTGATCTCCCCCGAGTCGGCCGCCGGGCAGGGGCGCTTCACCTACCGCGACGCCGGGCTGCCGGGCGACGAGCTGTGCCGCCGGTTCCTGGAGCGGGCCCCGGCGCATCTGGCCGAGGACGGCTACTGCCACGTGCTCGCCAACTGGCTGCACGTCGACGGCCAGGACTGGCGGGAACGGCTCGCGCCGTGGGTGCGCGGTACCGGCTGCGACGCGTGGGTCGTGCAGCGCGAGCTCCAGGACCCGGCCGAGTACGCCGAGCTGTGGCTGCGGGACTCCGGCGACCACAACTCGCCGCGCTACGTCGAGCGCTATCAGGCCTACCTCGACTACTTCGCGGCGAACCGGATCGAGGGCGTGGCCTTCGGGTGGATCATCCTACGAAACACCGGAACGGATCAGCCGAGCATCCGTTTGGAGGAGTTGACCAGGCAGATCGAGCAGCCGCTCGGGGCCTACGTGCCCGACTGGTTCGCCCGGCACGCGTTCCTGGCCGACACCGACGACGAGCAGCTGCTCGGCACGATCCTGCAGGTGGCGCCCGGGGTCGTGCTGGAGCAGACGGCCGAGACCGGCGACGGCGGCTGGAGCCCGACCGACACCCGGCTGCGGCAGACCGGCGGGCTGCGCGCGACCGGCGAGATCGACCCCGTGGGCATCGCCGTGGTCGGCGCGGCGGACGGCGAGCGGCCGGTCGGAGAGCTGCTCGACCGGATCGCCGGGCAGTTCGGCATCGAGCCGGCGGCGCTGCGCTCCGGCGCGCTGGACGCCGTGCGCGCACTGGTCGAGGAGGGGTTCCTCAGCACGGTCTGAGCGTCCCGGAGCCCGGCTGCCAGGCCTTCTCGACACCTCGGCGGGAGTGCCCGGTCGGCCCGTCGTACCATCGCTTGGCGATACTTATGCTCAACAGGGCGTAGCCTGGTGGGCGTGTCGCGCCGGGGACGCCCCGGAAAGAGACGGGGTGGACCAGCGACGCGGCGGGTGATTTCCTCGGCAGCCTCCGGGGTATCGAGGCCCGAAGGAAACACCCACCAGGCAGAAGGAACCGGAAGGACGCAACGACCGTGCCGCCGAGCAGCAAGAGCGGGAGTGATCTGCGCCGCCTCGTGATCGTCGAGTCGCCGGCCAAGGCGAAGACGATCGCGGGCTATCTCGGCCCCGGCTACACCGTCGAGGCCAGCATCGGCCACATCCGGGACCTGCCGAGCAAGGAGACCCGGGAGAAGCTCACCGAGGCGCAGCGCTCCTCGCCGTGGGCCAACCTGGGCGTGGACGTGGACCACGACTTCGAGCCGTTCTACGTCATCTCCGAGGGCAAGGACGCGCACATCGCCAAGCTGCGCAAGCTGGTGCGCGAGTCCGACGAACTCCTGCTCGCCACCGACGAGGACCGCGAGGGCGAGGCCATCGCGCAGCACCTGGTCGCGGCGCTCAAGCCGAAGATCCCGTACCGCCGGATGGTCTTCCACGAGATCACCAAGGACGCGATCCAGAGCGCGCTGCACGATCTGCGCGACATCAACGGCGAGCTGGTCGAGGCGCAGGAGGCGCGCCGCGTGCTGGACCGGCTCTACGGCTTCGAGGTCTCGCCGGTGCTCTGGCGCAAGATCGCCGGCGGCACGTCGGCGGGCCGGGTGCAGTCCGTGACCACGCGGCTCGTGGTGGAGCGCGAGCGCGAGCGGATCGCGTTCAAGCCCGCCGCGTACTGGGACCTGACCGCCGTCTTCGACACGGACAAGCCGACCGACGACCCGCGCACGATGGGTGCCCGGCTGTTCGCGGTGGACGGCTCGCGGGTGGCGCAGGGCCGCGACTTCGGCTCGGACGGCCAGCTGAACCGGGACGGCGTGCTGCACCTGGACGCCGAGTCCGCCGCCGCCCTGGCCGCGGGGCTGAGCGGCGCGGCGTTCACGGTCACCTCGATCGACCGCAAGCCGTACCGCCGCTCTCCCTCCGCGCCGTTCCGCACGACGACGTTGCAGCAGGAGGCGAGCCGCAAGCTCGGCTTCAGCACGCAGCGCACGATGTCGGTGGCGCAGAAGCTGTACGAGAACGGTTTCATCACCTATATGCGCACCGACTCGGCGACCCTCTCGGAGACCGCGATCACGGCGGCCCGGGCGCAGGTCCGCGAGCTGTACGGCAACGACTTCCTGCCGGACAAGGCCCGCACGTACGCCTCCAAGGTGAAGAACGCCCAGGAGGCGCACGAGGCGATCCGGCCCTCCGGCAACACCTTCCGCACCCCGGCGAACGCCCGCCTGAGCGGCGACGAGTTCCGGCTCTACGAGCTGATCTGGAAGCGCACCGTCGCCTCGCAGATGAAGGACGCGACCGGCAGCTCGGTCTCGATCAAGGTGGCGGGCACCTCGACGGACGGCCGGCGGGCCGAGTTCTCCGCGTCCGGCAAGGTGATCACCTTCCACGGCTTCATGAAGGCGTACGTCGAGGGCTCGGACGACCCGGACGCGCAGCTCGACGACCAGGACCGCCGGCTGCCGGACGTGGCCGAGGGCCAGTCCCTGCGCGCCGCCGAGCTGGCCGCCGAGGACCACACCACCAAGGCCCCGGCGCGCTACACCGAGGCGAGCCTGATCGAGGACCTGGAGAAGCGCGAGATCGGGCGTCCGTCCACGTACGCGACCTTCATCTCGACCATCCAGGACCGCGGCTACGTGTTCAAGAAGGGCACCGCGCTGGTGCCCTCGTTCCTGGCCTTCTCGGTCGTCGGGCTGCTGGAGAAGCACTTCGGCGATCTGGTGGACTACGAGTTCACCGCGCACATGGAGGAGGACCTGGACCGGATCGCCCGCGGCGAGGCCGAGCGGGTGCCGTACCTGGCGAACTTCTATCTGGGCGACGACGGGCTCAAGGAGCAGATCTCCAGCAAGCTCAACGAGATCGACGCGCGCGAGACCAACACCTTCGCGATCGGCGACAACATCGCGCTGCGGGTCGGCAAGTACGGGCCCTACATCGAGAAGTACGACGGCGAGGGCAACTCGCTGGCCCGGACGAACGTGCCGGACGGGACGCTGCCGGACGAGCTGACGGTCGAGATGGCCGAGGAGCTGCTGGCCCGGCCGAGCGGCGACTTCGAGGTCGGCGTGGACCCGGAGACCGGCTACCAGATCATCGCGAAGGACGGGCGCTACGGCCCGTACGTGACCGAGGTGCTGCCGGACGACCTGCCGAAGACCGGCAAGAACGCCGTCAAGCCGCGGATCGCCTCGCTGTTCAAGACGATGTCCGTGGACGAGGTGAACCTGGAGACGGCGCTCAAGCTGCTCTCGCTGCCGCGCGTCGTGGGCAAGGACCCGGAGTCCGGCGAGGAGATCACCGCGCAGAACGGGCGCTACGGGCCGTACCTGAAGAAGGGCACCGACTCGCGCTCGCTCACCGGCGAGGACCAGATCTTCGACATCACGCTGGACGAGGCGCTGGCCGTCTACGCGCAGCCCAAGCAGTTCGGCCGGCGCGGTTCGGCCAAGCCGCCGCTGCGCGAGTTCGCCGCCGACCCGACGAACGGCAAGCCGGTGGTGGCCAAGGAGGGCCGCTTCGGGCCGTACATCACCGACGGCGAGACGAACGTGACGGTGCCGCGCGGCACGACGGTCGAGGAGCTGACCGTGGAGCAGGCGCACAACCTGCTCGCGGAGAAGCGCGCCAAGGGCCCGGCGGCGAAGAAGGCCGTCAAGAAGACCGCGGTCAAGAAGACGGCCGCGAAGAAGACGACGACGGCGAAGAAGACCGCGGCCGCCAAGAAGACCGCCGCGAAGAAGTCGGCGGCTGAGTAGCCGGAGTGACGGCGGCGTTCACTACCTGTCGCCGGGGCCCAGTAGCCTTAGCGGCATGGTCGGGAAGTTGCGCGCGTTGCGGTCTTGGCGGGCCGCCGGCTCGGCGCGGGCCGAGGGCGAGTCGGGGCGGCCGTACCCCGGCTGGTTCATCGCGATGGAGGGCGGCGACGGCGCGGGCAAGAGCACGCAGATCGCCGCGGTCGCCGATTGGCTGCGCGGACGCGGCTTCACGGTGGTGACGACGCGCGAGCCGGGGGCGACGCCGCTCGGCTCGGTGCTGCGCAATCTCGTGCTGCACGCGGAGGAGCACAAGCTCGGCGCGCGGGCGGAGGCGCTGCTGTTCGCCGCGGACCGGGCCGATCACCTGGAGACGATCGTCCGTCCTGCGCTGGATCGTGGCGCGGTCGTGCTCACGGACCGGCACGTGGACTCGTCGGTCGCCTACCAGAGCGGCGGCCGGGGTCTGCCCGCGGACGAGGTGACCGCGCTGTCCGCGTTCGCCACCGAGGGCGTGCGCCCGGACCTGGTCGTGCTGCTCGACCTCGATCCCGCCGTGGCGCGGGCCCGGCGCGAGGAGCGGACCGGCCAGGCGGACAAGCTGGAGGCCGAGGCCGCGGAGTTCCACGAGCGGGTGCGGGCGACGTTCCTGGCCAGGGCGAAGGCCGAACCCGCGCGCTACCTGGTGCTCGACGCGAGCCAGGCGCCGCGGATACTGACCGGCGCGATCCAGGACCGTCTTGACCGGTTGTTGCCGCCCTCGGCCGACGAGGCGGCCAAGGCCGCCGAGCGTGCGGCGGAGATCGAGGCGGCGCTCAGCAAGGAGCGCGAGTTCCGCGAGGCGCGGGCCGAAGCCGAGCGGGCGAAGCGCGAGGCCGAGGAGCAGGCCAGCAGGCGGCAGCAGGAGAAGGAGCTGGCGGAGCGCTACGCCGCCGAGCAGGAGCGGCGTCGGCAGGCCTCGGAGTGGGCGGCGTCCGCCGAGGCCGAGGCGCGCGAGCGTCAGGAGAAGGCGCAGGCCGAGGCCGAGCGCAAGGCCGAATCGGCCCGGCACGAAGCCGAGCGGACCGAGCACGAGCAGCGCACGCAGATGCAGCGGGACGCGCTGCGTCGGCGCGAGCACGAGCTGGCGATGCGTCAGGCCGAGGCGCGGGCGAAGGAGCGGGCCAGGCTCTCGGCCGCGGCCGTGAAGGCTGCGGCCGAGCAGGCTGAGCGGCTGAAGGGGTCCGCGCAGGCGCGGTCGCGGTCGCAGGCGCCGTCGGCGGCGCGCGAGCCGGAACCGGAACCCGAGCCTGGGGAGGGTTCGTCGTGACGGAATCCGGCGTGGGCTATGGGGTGTGGACCGACCTGATCGGGCAGGGTGCGGCCGCTGCGCGGCTGGTGCGCGCCGCGGAGGCCGCCCGCCGGATCCACGCGGGCGCCGGCGGAACGAGCGTGAACGCGATGACGCACGCCTGGTTGCTGACCGGACCGCCCGGATCCGGCACCGGTCTGACGGCCCGTTCGTTCGCGGCCGCCCTCCAGTGCACCGGCGAACTGCCCGGCTGCGGGCACTGCCGGGAGTGCCACACGACGATGGGCGACACCCACCCGGACGTCACCGTCGTGCGCAGCGACCAGTTGAGCATCGGCGTGGACGTCGCGCGCAAGCTGGTCCGCGACTGCGCCATGGCCCCGGCCGGCGGACGCTGGCAGATCATCGTGTTCGAAGACGCGGACCGGCTCACCGAGGCCGCCGCGAACGTGCTGCTCAAGGGGATCGAGGAGCCCGCGGCCCGGACCGTGTGGCTGCTGTGCGCGCCGTCCAGCCAGGACCTGCTGCCGACGATCCTGTCCCGCTGCCGCCAGTTGAACCTGCGTACGCCGTCCGTCCCCGCCGTCGCCGAGGCCCTGGTCCAGCGCGACGGCGCCGAATACGAGCAGGCCGTGAACGCAGCGCGTGCCGCACAGGGCGACTACGAGCGGGCCAGGACGCTGGTCCTCGACCCGGAGGCCGCCGCGCGCCGGTCCGCCGTGCTGCGGCTGCCGATCGAGGCTCGGGACATCGGGCGTGCGCTGAACGCCGCGCAGGCGCTCGTCGACGCCGCGGAGACCGAGGCCAAGGTGGCCACCGAGGCCCTCGACGCGGCCGAGACCGAGGGGCTCAAGCTCGCCCTCGGCTTCGGCCAGGGCAAGGGCGCGGGCACGGCACGCGGCGTGGCGGGCTCGGCCGGGCTTCTCAAGGAGCTGGAGACCAAGCAGAAGCGCCGGCTGACCCGCAATCAGCGGGACGCGCTGGACCGTGCGCTCAACGACCTGATCGCGTTCTACCGTGACGTGCTCGCGGTCCAGCTGACCGGCGGCGGCGAGCCGCCCGAGCCGGTGCACGCTGACCTGCGGCCACAGGTCTCGCAGATCGCCGCGGGCTCCCGGCCGCAGGACACGCGGCGCCGGATCGACGCCGTGCTGCACGCCCGGGAGGCCATCGCGTCGAACGTCGCGCCGCTGCTCGCGGTCGAGGCGATGGCGGTATCGCTCGGTTAGCGTATTTTCCGGCAAGTCCGGCGCGTCCATGATCAACATGCCCGGTCCGCGCCGCTTCGCCGGAGTACGGTTGAGGGGTCTCCCAAGGAAAGGATCCCGCCGATGACCCCTCGTCTCGCGTCGCGACCGCTGGCCCTGGGCGTGCTCCTGCTCGCCCTGCCACTGGCCGCGTGCACCGCGTTCAGCAGTGCGCAGGCCGCGACGACGAGCAGTCCGGGCCTGACCGCGGGCACGTCCGCGGATCTGGCCAAGTTCTACGGCCAGCAGCTCGTCTGGAAGTCCTGCGACAAGGGCTACCAGTGCAGCCGACTGTCCGTGCCGCTGAACTACGCCGAGCCGAGCGGCGCGACCATCCAGATCGCCGTCGTCCGCAAACCCGCCACGAACCGGGCGCAGCGGCTCGGCTCGCTGGTGGTGAACCCCGGCGGGCCCGGCGGATCCGGCATCTCGTACGCGACCTCGGGCGACGTCCTCGACTCGTCCCTGACGGCCCGCTACGATCTGGTCGGCTTCGATCCGCGCGGCGTCGGCCAGTCGAACCCGGTGCAGTGCCTGACGGACAGCCAGATGGACCAGTTCGTCGACACGCCCTCGAACCCGGACACCCCGGCCGAACTGGTGAAGGTGCAGCAGGAGTCGCAGCTGTTCGCGCAGCAGTGCGAGGCGAAGTCGGGCTCGCTGCTGCCGCACATCGGCACCGTGGACGCGGCCAGGGACATGGACATACTGCGCGCGGCCCTCGGCGACAAGCAGCTCAACTACCTCGGCAAGTCCTACGGCACGCTGCTCGGCGCGACGTACGCGCAGGAGTTCCCGCAACGCGTCGGCCGCTTCGTGCTCGACGGCGCGATCGACCCGAACCTGACGGCCGAACAGGAGAACCTGACTCAGGCCGAGGCGTTCGACAAGGAACTGCATCTGTTCCTCGCCGACTGCGTGAAGCAGAGCAACTGCCCGATGGGCACCACCGACCCGAACGTCGCGTTCACCAAACTCGAGAACTGGGTCACCGGCCTGGAGGCGCATCCGATCACCGGCGACGGCACACGCATGCTGGACCAGGCGTACGCGCTGACCGGCATCTCCGTCGCCATGTACGACCAGACCTGGTGGCCGACCCTGCGGCAGGCCCTGACCAGCGCCTTCAAGGGCAGCGGCGCGACCCTGCTGGCGATGGCCGACGCCTACAACGACCGGGAGAACGGCCGCTTCGTCGACAACGAGATCGCCGCCAACTACGCGGTGAACTGCGTGGACCACCCGGACGAGGCGACCTCGGTGGCGCAGATCCAGGCCAGCCTGCCCACGTTCGAGAAGGACGCGCCGTTCTTCGGCCCGATGGTCGACTGGTCCAGCCTGCCCTGCGCCTACTGGAAGGCGAGCGCGACCGACTCCCCGCACACCATCGCCGCCCGCGGCGCGGGGCCGATCATCGTCGTCGGCACCACCAACGACCCGGCCACCCCGTACTCCTGGGCGCAGGGCCTTGCCAAGGAGCTCGCCAGCGGCCGCCTGCTGACCATGAACGGCGACGGCCACACGGCCTACCGGCGCGGCTCCACCTGCATCGACGGCGCGGTGGACGCCTACTACCTGACCGGTGCGCTGCCCACATCCGGAACCGTTTGCCAGCAGACCAGCTAGGTCCGCTACACTGGTGGCTCGGCCGGGGTGTTTCGACCTCCGGCCAGGCCTCCTTAGCTCAGTCGGTCAGAGCGACGCACTCGTAATGCGTAGGTCATCGGTTCTATTCCGATAGGAGGCTCCGCGCGGCCCGGACCAGTCTCGATTGGTCCGGGCTTCTGTGTGTTCAGGGCTTCTGTGTGTCCGGGCGCGGCTCGGGTCCGAATGGGGGTTATTATCCGCATTTTCCACGCATACGAGTGATGGCGAGCGTGTCGTGCGGCCATCTCGGGGATCAGCGAGTCACGATGCTTATCTGACTAGCGCACGGACGACGGGCGGTGACACGGGTATGCGGCGGCTCGAGGGACGGCGGTTGCGGCGGCGGTCACGCGTGGCGGTGCCGTTCGGCTGCGTGCTGCTGAGTGTCACGATCGTCACCGGCCTGGTCGGCGGCGCGCAGGCTGATCCCGTCTACCCGAGCCAGGGACAGGTCGATCAGGCGAATCAGGCGGCGAACGACGCGAAGTCGGCGGTGACTCCGGCGCAGGCGGCGCTCGTCGCGGCGCAGCAGCATCTCGCCCAGCTCGAGGCGGCGGCGCGGCAGGCCCAGCAGCGGTACGCCGAGGCGACGGCCACGGAGCAGGCCGCTCAGCAGGCAGCGGTCCGGGCCACGCAGCGGGCCCGCGACGCCGCGGCGTACGCCGGTGCCGCGAAGGTCGAGCTCGGCAGGCTGGTCGCGGCCGCGTACCGCTCGGGTGCGGCGGCGGATCTCAGCTCCCTCACGGTCGTCTTCGACGTGCGGGACCCGCAGCAGTACATGGACGGCGTACACGTGGTCCGCCGCGTCCTGGCGAGTCAGTCCTCGATCGTCTCCCAGGCCGAGGACGCCAGTAAGACCGCGGCGGCGGCGCAGGCCCAGGCCGACGCGAGCGCGGCGGCGCTCAAGGCGGCGCAGGTCGCCGTCGCGCAGTCGGCGCAGCAGGCCCAGCAGGCGGCCGGTGCCGCTGAGGCCCAGGTCAGCGACCTTGGCGCGCAGCTCGACGCGATGCTCGCCAAGGAGGAGGCGGCGCAGAACACGGCGGCGCAGCTGGCCCAGCAGCGGCAGAGCGGGATCGCCCAGCAGCAGGCGGAGGAGCAGGCGGCGCAACAGGCCGCGCAACAGGCGGCCCAGCGGGCCGCGCAGCAGGCTTCGAACGGCGGCGGATCCGACTCCGACTCAGGTAACGGCCCGTCGGGCCCGGCCCAGTCCGTCGGGGTCGGGGTGCCGCCGTACGCCTCCGGCATCGCCGCCCAGGCTCTCCAGTACGCGCTGGCCCAGCTCGGCAAGCCGTACCTGTGGGGCGGCACCGGACCCGACTCCTTCGACTGCTCCGGCCTCGCCATGCGCGCCTACGAGTCCGCGGGCATCGATCTGCCGCACTTCGCCGCGTTCCAGTACCAGGCCAGCCACCCGCTGACGTACAGCCAGCTGCAACCCGGCGACCTGATTTTCTGGGCCACCGATCCGAACGATTCGAACACCATCTATCACGAGGCGATCTATCTCGGCAGCGGCAAGATGGTCCAGGCCCCGAAGACCGGTTGGAACGTGATGGTCTCCGATATGTGGATGTGGGGCCCGATCCAGTTCTACGCCCGGCCCTACTGACTCCATTAATTCGTTTCCGCCCCAGCGAGTTTGTGGCAATACTCGCGGTCATGACGAGCGCGTTGCCGGTTCTGTGGCTGTACGGACCGTCAGGGGTCGGCAAGAGCACCGTGGCGTGGGAGCTCTCCACGCGGTTGTGGCGCGACGGGGTACGTGCCGCATACGTCGACGTCGACCAGCTGGGCATGTGTTACGGCCCGCCGACACCGGAAAAGTGGTGGCCCGAGCCGGCGCAGGACCCGGGACGGCACCGCATGCAGACCGCCAACCTCGACGCCGTGGCCGCGAACGCACGTGATTCCGGTGCCGCGTGTCTGGTCGTCTCAGGCGTCGTCGATCCGGAGCACGGTATCGATGAAAGGCTGCTGCCGAACGTCGCGCTGACCGCGATCCGGCTGCGCGTCGATGCAGATGAGTTGCGGTATCGACTCAGTGTGCGCGATCGGCCGGGAGAGCCGATGGACGAGGTCATGCTCGAGGCCGTGTTGATGGACCGATTCCCGGGCTCGTACGTCGACACGACCGGGCTGTCGGTGGACGAGGTGATCGGGGGGATCTCGAAGGTGGCTGAGGACTGGCCGGGGTCGGACTCGACGGCAGCCGCGAAGGCAGTCCGCCCGGCTACGGCAATCAGCGCAGTCCGCACGCCCGAACTCCCCGGCCGGGTCCTGCGGATCCGCGGCCCGCGCGAGGGGGCCAGGTCCATGGTCGGCTGGCAGATCTACCGCCAGATGCGGCTGTCCGGCACGAACGCCGCGTACGTCGATCTCGACCAACTGGGTTTCCTGCGCCCCTTCGACGCCGCCGACCCGGGCAACCGCCGTCTGCAGGCCGCGAACCTCGCCGCCGTCTGGCGCACGTTCCGGGCAGCGGGGGCCGAGTGCCTCGTCGCGGCCGAGCCGCTCGATGACGCCGCGGCCGCCGGACCGATCTGACGGACGCGGAACGCGCGCCGCGCCGCTCACCGGAATGGAGGATGGTTTTCCGGGAGCGGCGCGGGGAGGGTTGCTCGCCAGAGCAGAGGCGTCAAGGAATCAGTGGCCGTGCGCCTCGGGGGACTCGGCGAAACGCAGCCGGGAGCGGCGGATCTCCTCCTCGGCCTCGGTGCGGCCGACCCAGTTGGCGCCCTCGACGGACTTGCCGGGCTCGAGGTCCTTGTAGACCTCGAAGAAGTGCTGGATCTCCAGCCGGTCGAACTCGGAGACGTGGTGGATATCGCGGATGTGCTCCTGCCGCGGGTCGTTCGCGGGGACGCACAGGACCTTGTCGTCGCCGCCCTTCTCGTCCGTCATCCGGAACATGCCGATGGCACGGCACAGCACGAGGCAGCCGGGGAAGGTCGGCTCGTCCAGCAGCACGAGGGCGTCCAGCGGGTCGCCGTCCTCGCCGAGGGTGTCCTCGATGTAGCCGTAGTCCGACGGGTAGCGGGTGGAGGTGAACAGCATCCGGTCCAGCCTTATCCGACCGGTCTTGTGATCCACCTCGTACTTGTTCCGCTGCCCCTTGGGGATCTCGATCAGGACGTCGAACTCCATCGGTCCAATTCCTCCATTGCGGCTTCCGTCGAGCCGCATCCAGCCGCACCGGACGCGTGCCCGCGTAATGTCACGCACAAGTGTCCCCTACGCGGGATACCGGTCGCCGCACCCGGCCGGTGGACGTGATCAACGCAACATTCCGGACGTGCTCACAGACATTCTTCACCCCGGAACGGGATACCTTGAACAGTGTGGAGAACGACGAGCTCATCGACTGGCAGGTGGCCGGGGCCACGGCGCGCGGCCTGGCCAGGCCGGGACCCGCGGTCTCCCGCGCCGGGGCGGACCGGGCGGTGGCCGACCTGCGGGCCTGCGCGGTCGCGGCCGAGGAGCACGTGCGCACGTTCTCCGGGCTCGAGGTGCCGGCGGCGGAGCGGCCGGTGCTGGTGGTCGACTCGCGCGGCTGGGTCACCGCCAACCTGGACGTGATGCGCACACTGTCGTCACCGCTGGTCGAGAAGGTCCGGCAGTACCGCGAGGGCGTGCCGTCCGGCGACCTGCGCTCCCTCGCCAACACGCTCGGCGCCAAGGTCACCGGCGCGGAGGTCGGCTCGGTGCTGGCCTTCTTCTCCACCCGGGTGCTCGGCCAGTACGACCCCTTCGGCGGCGCGGGCGGCGGACGGCTGCTGCTGGTCGCGCCCAACATCGTCCGGGTGGAGCGGGAGCTCGGCGTGCACCCGCCCGACTTCCGGCTCTGGGTCTGCCTGCACGAGGAGGCGCACCGGGCCCAGTTCGGCGCCGTGCCCTGGCTGCGCGACCACCTGCTCGACGGGCTCGCCGCGCTGGTCGCCGAACTCGACCTGGAACCCACCCAGTTGATCGGCCGACTGCGTGAAGGAATACGGAATTACGCCCGTCCGGAGCAACGGGGACACGCCGACGTACCCGCCGAACGAGTGGAGACGGAAGCGTATGCCCGCACCCGGATGGCTCCTCGCTCGTTGCTCGATCTGGTGCGGACCCCCGAGCAGCGCGCCGCGATGGACCGCCTGACCGCCGTGATGACGCTGCTCGAAGGCCACGCCACGTACGTGATGGACGGAGTCGGCCCGCTGGTCGTGCCGTCGGTCGCGGAGATCAGCCGGGAGTTCGCCCGCCGCCGGAACACGCACCGGATCCGGCCGGACGCCCTGCTGCGCAAGGTGCTCGGGTTGGACGCGAAGATGCGGCAGTACCGGGACGGGGAGCGCTTCGTGCGCGCCGTCGTCGGCGAGGTCGGCATGGACGGCTTCAACCGGATCTGGACCTCCCCGAACACCCTCCCGACCATGGCGGAGATCGCGGAGCCCGCCGCGTGGGTGCGGCGGGTCCCGCTGCGCCGCGGCTGAGGTACGGCCCGTCGGACTCGAGCCACCGAAGCGAGGAGCCACACCATGGGACCTGTACCTGCCGTAGCGGCGATACGACTCGCCGTCCGCACGGCGCTCGCCGACCACCAGCCCGGCGACCTCGTCCTCGTCGCCTGCTCGGGCGGCGCGGATTCGCTCGCCCTGGCCTGCGCCGCCGCATTCGTCGCCCCCCGCCTCGGGCTGCGCTGCGGCGGGGTCAGCGTGGACCACGGCCTGCAGGACGGCTCTCCGGAACGCGCGCGCGAGGTCGTCGAGCTGCTGCGGCGGCGCGGACTCGACCCGGTCGAATCGGTCGCGGTCACCGTCGGCCGCACGGGAGGACCCGAGGCCGCCGCCCGGGCCGCGCGCTACGAGGCACTCGACCACTTCGCCGAGCGCTACGGGGCGCGCAGCGTGCTGCTCGGCCACACCAGGGACGACCAGGCGGAGACCGTGCTGCTCGGCCTCGCCCGCGGCTCCGGCGCCCGCTCCCTCGCCGGAATGCCCGCCGTCTTCGGCCCCGAGGACCGCTACCGCCGCCCGCTGCTCGCGCTGCCGCGCTCGTCCACCGCGGCCGCGTGCGCGGCGGAGGGCCTCGATCCCTGGCAGGACCCGCACAACGCCGACCCGGCCTACACCCGCTCCCGGGTCCGGCACCGGCTGATCCCCGAGCTCGCCGAGGTGCTCGGCCCCGGCATGCCCGAGGCGCTGGCCCGTACCGCGCGGATGCTGCGCGAGGACACCGAGGCGCTCGACGAGTGGGCGGGCCGCGAATACGTCGCCTGCCAGCACCCCGAGGGCGGTCTCGACGCGCGCCGGCTGGCCGAACTGCCCACCGCCGTGCGCCGCCGGGTGATAAGGCTCGCCGCGCTGCGCAGCGGCGCCCCGGCCGGCACCCTCGCCGCCGCGCACATCGAGGCCGTCGACGCCTTGGTCACCGGTTGGCGCGGTCAGGGCCCGCTGCAGCTACCCGGGGCGGTCGAGGTGCGCAGGACGAATGGCAGACTGGCCTTCGGCGAGACCGCGCCCGCACCTGACGACGGCGCCGGACGCAGCCAACAACTCACCGGAGCGGCGTCCAAGTAACGAGGGAGAGAAAAGCGACGTGGACGACAAGGACATGGGCGACAAGCTCGAGAAGATCCTTCTCAGCGAGGAGGACATAAGGGCCGGGATCGCCCGACTGGCCGCCGACGTCGACGCCGACTACGAGGGCGAGGAGCTGCTGCTGGTGGGCGTGCTCAACGGCGCGCTCATGGTGATGGCGGACCTGGCCAGGGCCCTGCACAACCCGATCACGCTGGACTGGATGGCGATCTCGTCGTACGGCGCGGGGACCAAGTCCTCGGGCGTGGTGCGGATCCTGAAGGACCTGGACACCGACATCAAGGGCAAGCACGTGCTCGTCGTCGAGGACATCATCGACTCCGGGCTGACCCTCTCCTGGCTGCTGTCGAACCTGAAGCAGCGTCAGCCCGCGACGCTCGAGGTGTGCGCCCTGCTGCGCAAGCCGGACGCCGCGAAGGTGCAGATCGACGTCAAGTACGTCGGCTTCGACATCCCCAACGACTTCGTCGTCGGCTACGGCCTCGACTACGACCAGCGCTTCCGGAACCTGCCGTTCATCGGGCTGCTCGCCCCGCACGTCTACTCCTGACCGAAAACAGATGCGTGGTCCGGGAACGCGCGGACCCCGTAGGATCGTTGCCACCATGTAATGACCCGGTACTCCGTTAGAGCCGGGTCACCCGGTTGCTTCGGGCGACGGGCGGGTAGCGCCGCCGTCGCCGGGGCATGGTCCTGGGCGACGCGCAGCGTGGGCCCGCGGGTTGACCGGGCAGAATAAAGGTTTCCGGGCAGTGGTCCGGGGACGAAGAGCCGGCAGGAGGGACGGGGCCGTCAGCGCCTCGCAACGATGGACGTGAAGCGAATTTTCCGTGGCCCCGTGATCTGGGTCGTGCTCGTCGTGCTCGCCGTGCTCGCTGTGATGAACATCATGTCCTCGGGCAACGGCTATACCTCCGTGGACACCTCCAAGATCATCACCCAGATCGAAGCCGGCCAGGTGAACTCGGCCCAGCTGAACACCGGCTCCAGCCAGACCATCCAGGTCACGCTGAAGGACGGCACCAAGGAGCAGGCCACCTACCTGAACGACCAGCAGGGTGCCACGCTCGCCGGCGACCTGGACACCGCCGGGACGAAGGGCCAGCTGACCGGCGGCTACAACGTGAACGTGACCAAGACCTCGTGGATCGTCTCCGCGCTGGTCACCCTGCTGCCCTTCCTGCTGCTCGTGGTCGTGTTCATCTTCCTGCTGAACCAGATGCAGGGCGGCGGCTCCCGGGTGATGAACTTCGGCAAGTCCCGGGCCAAGATGCTCACGAAGGACACCCCGAAGACCACCTTCGCGGACGTGGCCGGCGTGGACGAGGCGATCGAGGAGCTGCAGGAGATCAAGGACTTCCTGCAGGCCCCGGCCAAGTTCCAGGCGATCGGCGCGAAGATCCCGAAGGGCGTGCTGCTGTACGGCCAGCCCGGTACCGGTAAGACGCTGCTGGCCCGCGCGGTGGCCGGCGAGGCGGGCGTGCCGTTCTTCTCCATCTCCGGCTCCGACTTCGTCGAGATGTTCGTCGGCGTCGGCGCCTCCCGGGTGCGCGACCTGTTCGAGCAGGCCAAGGCGAACGCCCCGGCGATCGTGTTCGTGGACGAGATCGACGCGGTCGGCCGGCACCGCGGCGCCGGTCTCGGCGGCGGCCACGACGAGCGCGAGCAGACGCTGAACCAGCTGCTCGTCGAGATGGACGGCTTCGACGTCAAGGGCGGGGTCATCCTGATCGCGGCCACCAACCGGCCGGACATCCTGGACCCGGCGCTGCTGCGTCCCGGCCGCTTCGACCGGCAGATCGCCGTCGACGCCCCGGACCTCAACGGGCGCCGGCAGATCCTCGAGGTGCACGCCAAGGGCAAGCCGATCACCCCGGACGTCGACCTGATGGCGGTCGCCCGGCGCACCCCCGGCTTCACCGGCGCGGACCTGGCGAACGTGCTCAACGAGGCGGCGCTGCTGACGGCCCGCACCGACAAGAAGCTCATCGACAACTACGCGCTGGACGAGGCGATCGACCGCGTGGTGGCCGGGCCGCAGAAGAAGACCCGCCTGATGAGCGAGCGCGAGAAGAAGATCACCGCCTACCACGAGGGCGGCCACGCCCTGGTGGCGCACGCGCTGCCGGACACCGACCCGGTGCACAAGGTCACCATCCTGCCGCGCGGCCGGGCCCTCGGCTACACGATGGTGCTGCCGGACGAGGACAAGTACTCCACCACCCGCAACGAGCTGCTCGACCAGCTGGCCTACGCGATGGGCGGGCGCGCCGCGGAGGAGATGGTCTTCCACGACCCGACCACCGGAGCCAGCAACGACATCGAGAAGGCCACCAAGGTGGCCCGCGCGATGGTCACCCAGTTCGGCATGACCGAGCGGCTCGGCGCGATCAAGCTCGGCCAGGACAGCGGCGAGGTCTTCCTCGGCCGCGACATGGGCCACCAGCGCGACTACTCCGAGGACGTCGCCGCCCTGGTGGACGAGGAGGTCAAGAAGCTGATCGAGAACGCGCACGACGAGGCCTGGGAGATCCTGGCCGACAACCGCGCGATCCTCGACCGCCTCGTGCTCGAGCTGCTGGAGAAGGAGACCCTGGACAAGAGCCAGATCGCGACGGTCTTCGCGGACGTCCGGATGCGCCCGCCGCGTCCGGCCTGGACCGGGTCCTCCCGCCGGGTGCCCTCGGACGTGCCCCCGGTCCGCTCGCCCAAGGAGCTGACCGCGGCGAACGGCAGCGACTAGGTCGGCAGCCGACAATCAATCGGATGATCGGGAGGCGGTCCCAGGTACTAGACTGGGCCGCCTCACCGGCGTTCACGGGGCCGTTCGCATGCGGCCGCGGGGCGCCGCACAAGCAACGACGGTAGGCAGGCCAGCGTGATTAACCCGATTTCGCTCCGCGAGGAAGAGACGGTGGACGCCGGCCGGGCGATCGCCCCCTTCGACGAGAAGCGCGCCGAGAGCGCGATACGCGAACTGCTGATCGCGGTCGGGGAGGACCCCGGGCGCGACGGCCTGCGGGACACGCCGCGCCGGGTGGCCCGGGCGTATCAGGAGATGTTCGCGGGACTGCAGCAGGCGCCCGAGGAGGTTCTCACCACCACCTTCGACCTCGGACACGACGAGATGGTGCTGGTGCGCGACATCGAGCTCTATTCGTGCTGCGAACACCACCTCGTGCCGTTCCACGGAGTGGCCCATGTCGGCTACATTCCTTCGGTGGACGGACGTATCACCGGCCTTTCGAAACTCGCACGGCTGGTGGACGTGTACGCGAAACGTCCGCAGGTTCAGGAGCGTCTCACTACTCAGGTAGCGGACGCGCTCGTCCGCATCCTGCAACCGCGTGGGGTCATCGTCGTAGTGGAGTGCGAACACCTGTGCATGTCGATGCGAGGGATCAGGAAGCCGGGGGCGAGGACGGTGACGTCCGCGGTGCGGGGAATGCTACGCGCCCCCGCGACCCGGGCCGAGGCGATGAGCCTCATTCTCGGTCGGTGAAGGCCGAACCGCGGCGAAGATCGGCCGCGGGGACGCAGCCGAAGGCGGATCGGGATCGGGGCACCGGCGGCAAGCCGCTGCCCGCCCAGACGCCGCCGCCGGTCGACGAGGCGGCCGAACCGGAAGCCGACGAGGCCGAGTCGGATCTCACCGGCGCCGTCCTCAGCGCCGTGCAGCCGCTGGTCCAGCCGCTGGTGCGGCCGAAGCGACGGCCGTGGATCCCGCGGGTGGCCGGTCTCGTGTGCTATCTGATCGGCCTGCTGGACATCATCTACGCGCTGTTCCCGGCCTTCCGCAAGACCGGGCCGATAAAGTCCGAGTCCGCGCAGAAGGTGAGCCACTTCGTCCCGGGCCTGGAGATCAACAATCCGTACGGCGTCGCCGCGAGCCTGATCCTCGGCGTGCTGCTGGTACTGCTCGCGCACGGGCTGCGGCGGCGCAAGCACCGGGCCTGGATGGGCGCGGTCGTGCTGCTCGTGCTGACCATCATCGGCCACCTGGTCGCGTTCGCCGGGCACTTCATCCCGCGGGCCACCGGCAACGGGGTGATCCTGCAGGCCGTGCTGCTGGCGCTGCTGATCGTCTACCGCAACGAGTTCTACGCGCTGAGCGACCCGCGCTCGCGCTGGCGGGCGATCTGGGCCTTCTTCTGCCTGCTGATCATCGACGTCGGACTCGGCCTGCTGATCGTCTCGCTGCGGCCGAGCGAGATCATCGTGGGCGGCAGCCTCGGCGGCCGGCTCGAACAGGTGTGGCTGGGCCTGGTCGGAGTCAGCGGGCCGATGGTCTTCCAGGCGGACCGGTACGGCGACTACGTGTACTTCTCGCTGCTCGGACTCAGCCTGCTGACGCTGCTGGTCACCCTGTACCTGTTCATGCGTCCCGCCATCCCGGACGCGCTGCTGACGCCGGCTCAGGAGACCGAGGTCCGCGAACTGCTGGCCAAGCACGGCAAGCGCGACTCGCTCGGCTACTTCGCGCTGCGCCGGGACAAGGCTGTGCTCTTCTCGCCGAGCGGCAAGGCCTGCGTCGCCTACCGCGTGGTCGCCGGCGTGATGCTCGCCAGCGGCGATCCGGTGGGCGATCCCGAAGCGTGGCCCGGCGCGATCAAGGCCTTCTGCGACCGGGCGGACAAGTACGCCTGGATCCCGGCGGTGATGGGCTGCAGCGAGCTCAGCGGCGAGATCTGGTGCCGGGAGGCCGGGATGGACGCGCTGGAGCTCGGCGACGAGGCCGTGGTCGAGGTCGCGGACTTCACCCTGGACGGCCGGGCGATGCGCAACGTCCGGCAGATGGTCAACAAGATCGAGCGCAAGGGCTACGTCTGCGAGACCCGGCGGCTGCGGGAGATCCCGGAGACCGAGATCGTGGCGATCCGGCGGCTGGCCAATGACGGCCGGTCCACCGAGACCGAGCGCGGCTTCTCGATGGCGCTCGGCCGCTTCGGCGACCCGTCCGACGGCGACTGCGTGGTCGTCACGGCGCGCAAGGACGGGAAGATCCGCGCGGTGCTCAACTTCGTGCCCTGGGGCAAGGACGGGCTCTCGCTTGACCTGATGCGCCGCGACCGGACCGCCGACCCGGGGCTCAATGAGCTGATGATCGTGGCGGCGCTGCGCGAGGCGGACCGGCTCGGCGTGTGCCGGATCTCGTTGAACTTCGCGGTCTTCCGCTCGGCCCTGGAGCGCGGCGAGCGGATCGGCGCCGGGCCGGTGCTGCGGCGCTGGCGCGGGCTGCTGGTCTTCCTGTCCCGCTGGTTCCAGATCGAGTCGCTGTACCGGTTCAACGTGAAGTTCCGGCCGATCTGGGAGCCGCGCTTCGTGGTCTTCCGGCAGACCCGGGACCTACCGCGGATCGCGCTGGCCGCGCTGGAGGCCGAGGCCTTCCTGGTGCTGCCCTCGCTGCTGCAGCGCGGCGGACGCAACGCGGCGGACGCGGACCTGAGCGCGGCGCCGCTTGAGGGCTGAGATGACGCACCAGCAGATCAGGGGACTGCCGGACTACGGGCGCTGCGCGGTGTTCGGCGTCCTGAACGTGACCCCGGACTCCTTCTCGGACGGCGGGGTCAACCTGCCCCCGGACGCGGCGGTCGAGAACGGGATCGCGGCGCTGCGCGCCGGGGTGGACGTGCTGGACGTCGGCGGCGAGTCGACCCGGCCGGGCGCCCTGCGGGTGGGCACCGAGGAGGAGCTTCGCCGCGTGCTGCCGGTCGTCGAAGGCCTGGTCGCGGCCGGTGGGCTGGTCTCGGTCGACACGATGCGGGCCGAGGTGGCGCGGCAGTGCGCGCGGGCCGGGGCGCGGATCGTGAACGACGTGAGCGGAGGCCTCGCCGACCCGGAAATGTTCCGGACCGTCGCCGATCTCGGGCTGCCATACATTCTCATGCACTGGCGTGGGCACAGTGTGGACATGGGCTCCATGGCGAGATACGGAGACGTGGTCCGGGAGGTAGGAGAAGAGTTGGCTGTGCGGCTGGCCGCGGCTACGGACGCGGGAATCGACCGGGAACGGATCGTGCTCGATCCCGGTCTGGGATTCGCGAAGAACGCCGAACACGACTGGGCGCTGCTGCGCGGGCAGGAACGGCTGCAGCGGGAGCTCGGCCGTCCGCTGCTGATCGGGCACTCGCGCAAGCGCTTCCTCGGCGCGCTGCTGGCCGACGAGCAGGGCATCCCGCGCCCGGCGGCCGCCAGGGACGCGGCGACGCTCGCGGTGGCCGCGGTGGCCGCCTCGCGCGGCGCCTGGGCGGTCCGGGTGCACGCCCCGGCCGCGGCGGCCGACGCCGTGCGCGCGGTGGCCGCGATGAGCGAGGGTGGCGCGCGATGACGGCCGATCCGTACATGCCGCCGCCGACGAACGCCGCGGCGCACATCATCAAGGCGAACGAGCAGTTCTACGAGGCCATCGAGAACGCCGACATGGACCTGATGCGCGCGGTCTGGGCCGGTTCCGAGGAAGAGAAGTCGGTCACCTGCATCCACCCCGGCCAGCCCGCCGTGCACGGGCTCGAACGGGTGCTGCGGTCCTGGGCCGTGGTCTGCTCGCGGATCAACTACCTGCAGTTCTTCATCACCGACGTGCAGGTTCGGCAGATCGGCTACATCGCGATCGTCACCTGCGTGGAGAACGTGCTGTCCGAGCTGCCCGGGCAGGAGTCGCCCTCGGCGGGCTTCGGCGGCAGCCACTACGAGGCGATCAACGTGTTCAAGCGGGAAAACGTCACCGGCGTGTGGCGGTTGCTGACACATTGCTCGGCGCCGGTCTTCCCGGCGTCGGATCGGGCGGACACGGATGGCCGCCCGGGGTGATCAGGCCTCCCCGGATTGGGTACGTTCTCAGAGCGATAGCGCCGAGAACCAGCCGGGGAGTCACTGCAGCATGCACGTCGGATCCGATCGAATAGTGCTGAACGGCCTGCGCGGCCGCGGACGGCACGGCGTATACCCGCGCGAGCGGGCCGAGGGGCAGACGTTCGTGGTCGACGCCGTGCTCGAGCTGGACACCCGGGCCGCTGCCGCCGGGGACGACCTGGCCTGCACCGCGGACTACGGCAGCATCGCGGAGAAGCTGGTCGCGGTGATCGAGGGCGAGCCGGTGAACCTCATCGAGACCCTCGCCGCCCGGCTCGCCGAGATCTGCCTGGCCGATCCGGCGGTGGGCGCCGCGCAGATCACCGTGCACAAGCCGGACGCGCCGATCACGGTGCCGTTCGACGACGTGAGCGTGACCATCCGACGCGAGCGGACAAAAGGGGATGCGGCCGGCTCGATGACCACCACTCATCCGGTCGGCCGGACGGAGGCTGCTCTATGACCACCACCCATGCCGCGCATCACGCCGTGCTCGCCCTCGGGGGAAACCTCGGCGACCGGCTCGAGTCGCTGCAATCAGCCCTGGACGCGCTCGGCGACGCGCCGGGCATCCAACCCATTTCGATCTCCCCGGTCTACGAGACCGAGCCCTTCGGCGGACCGGCGGGCGAGCCGGACTCGCTCGACCTGAGCGACCAGCCGTCGTACCTCAACGCCGTCGCCGTCGTCGGTACCGACCTGACGCCGCATCAGCTGCTGATCCGCACGCAGGCCATCGAGGAGGCGCTGCACCGGGTGCGCGGCGATCGGTGGGCAGCGCGCACGATCGACGTGGACATCATCGTGTACGACAACCTGGAGCTGCGCGACGATGATCTGACCGTGCCGCACTCGCGCGCGCACGAGCGGGCCTTCGTGCTGCGGCCCTGGTACGACGTCGAGCCGGACGCCGTGATCCCGGGCCACGGACCGATCGCGGAACTGCTGGAGGAGTTGCCGAAGGACGGGGTCGAGCCGCGGCCCGACCTTTTGCTGCAATGGTGAACTGAGGCGCTCGGACCGCGCCCGGACCGCTTGTCCGTGACTATTCCAGTGGTGATCCGACACTGTTCGCCCGGGGACGTGTGACTCGGAACCGGCTTTCCTGTCAGACTGACCCTGTGAAACCGACCAGGCCCGGAGTGCTCGCCGGACTGACCGCAGTGTGCGCGGTCCTGGCGTTCACGGCTTTGCGGTTCTGGCAGCATCTCGGCTCCCCGCCGCCGGTACCGCTCTCCGCCCCGATCACCCTCGCGGTGCTCGCAGCCGCGGTATTCGGCGTGGCCCTCGGGCTGCGCGCGCGGCTGAACGCCTACCGCGAGGCCCGGCTGCGCGCCATGCGCGGCGAGCCCCGGGTGGACAAGCACGGCCGCGAGCCCAAGCCGCTCGACCCGCTGCAGGCCGCCCGCGCGCTGGTGCTCGGCAAGGCCTGCGGGCTGGTCGGCGCGATCTTCGGCGGCATCTACGGCGGCTACGGCCTGACCCTGCTCGGACACCTGAACATCGAGACGTACCGGGACGAGGCGCTGCGCTGCCTCTTCGCGCTGCTCGCCGGAATCGCCCTGATGGCGGCGGCGCTGTTCCTCGAACGGGTGCTGCGCGTCCCGCCGGAGCAGCCGAGCTCGCCGCCGACCTCCGGCGACAACAAGCTGGCCACGCCGCGCGCCTGACGCCGCGTCACCCGCCGCGCTACCCGCCTACTTGTCGATGTCCCCGACGACGAAGAACATCGAGCCGAGGATCGCGACCATGTCGGCCACGAGGTTGCCCGGCAGCACTTCCTCGAGCACCTGGATGTTGTTGAACGAGGCAGAGCGCAGCTTGAGCCGCCAGGGCGTCTTGTCGCCGCGCGAGACCAGGTAGTAGCCGTTGATGCCGAGCGGGTTCTCGGTCCAGGCGTACGTCTCGCCCTCGGGCACCTTGAGCACCTTCGGCAGCCGCAGGTTGATCGGCCCGGCCGGCAGCGCGGCCAGCCGGTCCGCGCAGGCCTCGGCCAGGTCGAGCGCGGCGTACGTCTGCTCCAGCAGGCACTCGAAGCGCGAGAAGCAGTCGCCGCCGGTGCGGGTGACGACCTTGAGCACGTCGCCGAGTTCGCCGTACGCCAGGTACGGATCGTCCCGGCGCAGGTCGAAGTCGACTCCGGAGGCGCGCGCGATGGGCCCGGACACGCCGTACGCGCTGATCTGCTCGGCCGTCAGCACGCCGACGCCCTTGGTGCGCGCGTGGAAGATCTCGTTGCCGTGGATGATCGAGTCGATGTCGCTCATCCGGCCGCGCACGGCGTGGATCGCGGCCCGAGCCCGGTCCAGCCAGCCCGCGGGCAGGTCCTCCTTCAGGCCGCCGACCCGGTTGAACATGAAGTGCATCCGGCCGCCGGAGATCTCCTCCATCACCTTCTGGATCTCCTCGCGCTCGCGGAACGCGTAGAAGATCGGGGTGATCGCGCCGAGTTCCAGCGGATAGGACCCGAGGAACATCAGGTGGTTCAGCACGCGGTTGAGCTCGGCCAGCAGGGTGCGCGCCCAGACCGCGCGCACCGGCACCTCCATGCCGAGCATCCGCTCCGCGGCCAGCACGACGCCGAGTTCGTTGGCGAAGGCGGAGAGCCAGTCGTGCCGGTTCGCCAGCATGATGATCTGCCGGTAGTCGCGCACCTCGAAGAGCTTCTCCGCGCCCCGGTGCATGTAGCCGATGATCGGCTCGGCCTTGACGATCTTCTCGCCGTCCAGCACGAGGCGCAGCCGCAGCACGCCGTGCGTGGCCGGATGCTGCGGGCCGACGTTGAGCACCATGTCCTCGGTGGCGAGGCCGGTGCCGACTCCCGCGGTCCGCTCGACGAGTCCCTGTCCCATAACTGTTCAGTCTTCCAGACTGGAGACGGTGGGCACAGCCACCCCCTGGACCAGCCACGTGAAGCGCCCGAGGCCGGCCGGGTCGGTGAGCTCGGCGGCCGCGGACGCGCGGGACAGGGCGCGGACGTAGCCGATCGGGTCGGCGGCGGCCGTCGCGAGGTCGGGCCGCGCGCCGGTGATCCCCAGCCGGCGCAGGGCCGTGCGCTGGTCGAGCCGCCTGGACCAGTCGGCCACGTGCTCGGCGGCGGCCGCGCAGGCGTCGAGCGCCACGTGCGCGGTCAGGTCGCGGCGGCCGTCCGGGATCGGCGGCACCTGGCGGCCCTCGGCGTAGCCGGTGAGCGAGCCGAGGGGCGGGCGGCTGTCCACAGCGTGTGCGTAGTCGATGGCGACGGCCACGCCCTCGTCCAGCGCCTCCACGGCTCGGGCCCACGCCGCGTCCCGCAGCAGGCCGATCTCCGCGCGATCGCCGATCCTTCCCATCCGCCACGTCGGCCACCAGTGCTCCAACCAGGCCTGCTGCGAGTCGTTCGGCTCGTCGGCGAGCCGCTCGGAGCCGTCCGGCGCCACCTCGACCAGCCGCGGACCGTTCCGGCCGAGCTCGACGACGTCGCACGGCACGTTGTCCAGCCACTCGTTCGCGATGATCAGCCCGCTCACGCCCTTCGGCGGCCGCGGCAGCCACTCGATCGCGTCCGGCAGCCCGGCCGGCCGGTCCGCGAGTTCGACGGCGATCGGCCGCAGCCGCCGGCTGAGCGGGTCGTCGCCGAGCTGTCCGAGCACTCCGGTCAGCAGTTCCGCGTGTCCGGCGCCGATGTCCACCAGGCTCAGCCGGTCCGGATGCCCGAGCGCCGCGTCCACCTCACGGAGCAGTCGTAGTACCGCGGTACCGAACAACGGCGAGGCGTGCACCGACGTGCGGAAGTGCGCGCCCGGGCCCGTCGGCCGCCGGAAGAAGCCCTCCGGGCCGTACAGCGCGCGATCCATCGCGGCCGCCCACGGCAGGAAGCCGCCGTCCGGGTCGGCGTCGGTATGGTCCACAGGTCGTTCCACGGGATGAGACGGTACCGCCTCGCGGCGTATGGCCAGGCCGGGCCACCGTTCCGTACTCTCGAAGCGTGACCCGGATCTATGTCTGGCTGCAGCGGCACCCCACCCACGTGGACGGCGTGGTGGCGGGGGCGTTCGTGCTGTTCGGCCTGCTCATGATCGGGCACGCCCCCGGCTGGTGGTCCTTCGCCCCGCTGCTGATCGCCGCGCCGATCGTGGTCCGCCGCAAGTACCCGGTCGCGGTGTTCTGGACGATCATCGCCATCGGCGCGTTCCAGGTGCTCAGCCCGGCCTACATCAGCATCTCGGACTTCGCGGTTCCGGTCGCCCTGTACAGTCTGGCCGCCTACCGGCCGCGCAAGCATTCACTCATCGGCCTGACGGTCTGCCTGTTCGGTGCCGGAGTGGCGATCGCCCGGATCCACCCGACCGGAGAGCACGCCAGTGCCAGCATCGCGCTCTGGGGCTTCGCCTACGCGGTGCTGGCCTCGCCGATGGTCATCGCGTGGGTCGCCGGAGACTCCATGCAGTACCGGAGGTCGTACTACGTGGAGCTCGAGGAGAAGGCACTGCGTCTCGAGCGGGAGCGCGACCAGCAGGCGCAGATCGCGGCGGCCACCGAGCGGGCGCGGATCGCGCGTGAGCTGCATGACGTCGTGGCGCACAACGTCTCGGTGATGGTCGTTCAGGCGGAGGGCGCGGCGTACGCCATGGACTCCGCCCCGGAGAACACGCGCAAGGCGCTCGGCGCGATCGCGGACACCGGCCGTTCCGCGCTGGTCGAGATGCGGCGGCTGCTCGGCGTGCTGCGCGCCCAGGACGTCGAGGCCGAACGCGCGCCGCAGCCCGGCATCGACCAGCTCGAGGACCTGCTGGAGCAGGTGCGCACGACGGGCGTGACCGTGGAGTTCAAGATCGAGGGCGTGCCGGTGGAGCTGCCGCAGGGCGTCGCGCTGGCGGCGTACCGGATCGTGCAGGAGTCGCTGACGAACGCGCGCAAGCACGGCGGCCCGTCGGTCAGCGCGTGCGTCGGCATGCACTACAACGACCAGGAGCTGCGGTTGCGGGTGCAGGACAACGGCCGTGGAGCGAAGGCGCCGACCGACGGCCAGGGCAACGGCCTGGCCGGGATGCGCGAGCGCGTCGCGCTGTTCGGCGGCCAACTCAACGCCGGTCCGCTCGTCGAGGGCGGTTTCCAGGTCGAGGCCGTATTGCCGTACGAGTCGGCTAGGGTGCTCCAGTGATACGCATCGTGCTGGTGGACGATCAGGAGCTGTTGCGCACCGGATTCCGGATGATCCTCGACGCGCAGCAGGACATGACCGTCGTCGGGGAGGCGGCCGACGGCCTCGCCGCGCTCGAACTGCTGGACAAGTGCGTGGCCGACGTCGTGCTGATGGACGTGCGCATGCCCAAGCTGGACGGTGTCGAGGCGACCCGCCGGCTGCTCAGCGGCGGCGAGGGCAGGGGTAGGAGCGGGGGCGGCGGCGGGGCCGGCGGGGACGGGGGGCCTCGGGTGCTGATACTGACCACGTTCGACCTCGACGAATACGCCTTCGCCGCGATCAAGGCGGGCGCCAGCGGCTTCCTGCTCAAGGACGTCCCGCCCGCCGAACTGCTCACCGCGATCCGCGCCGTGCACTCGGGCGACGCGGTCGTAGCGCCCTCCACCACCCGCCGCCTGCTCGACCGCTTCGCCCCGATGCTGCCCGCCTCCGACGCGCCGCCCCCGCCGAGCCTGGCCGGCCTCACGGACCGCGAGCGCGAGGTGCTGATCCTGATCGCCCAAGGCCTGTCCAACGCGGAGATCGCCGGCCGCCTCGTGCTCTCCGAAGCGACCGTCAAGACGCACGTCGGCAGAATCCTGATGAAACTGGAGCTCCGCGACCGAGTCCAGGCCGTCGTCCTGGCCTACGAGACAGGGCTGGTCAGGCCCGCGAGGTGACGGGCTCGGCTTCGGTCGGCCCGCCTGCCGCGCCTCACCTCGCCGGATGCACCGAGTAGGCGCGGAGCATGGCGGGGATGCCTTCGCGGTGGGGGCCGTCGTCGGGGTCGAGTTCGCGCAGCATTCGGCGGGCGTCGTCGAGGAGGGCGCCGTAGACGGACCAGACCAGGGTGGGGGCGTCGTCGTCGGGGTACATCGCTTGCGCGGCCTCGCGGGCGTGCGGCTTGGAGCGCTTGATCAGGCCGCTGAGCTCGTCGTATACGCGCGTGCTCGCCTTGTCAGGGACCTGCAATCGGCCGAAGGCCGACAGCGCCTTTGACGTGTCGTCGAGCAGCAGCGCCATTTCCTCGGGCATCTCGCGCAGCTTCTCGGGCACCGGCGAGAACTCCGCGCTCATGTCGGCTAGGCCCCGCATCAGGCTATTGAGCTGTGTGGCGACGTGGTCGAGCGCGATCGCGGCCTCGTCGACGCGGTGCACCTCAGTCATGTGCACGTTGCGGCGCGGGTGGAACTTCACCGCTTCCTCGGCCTGTTGGGCGATCTTCCGGGCGGCCCGCGCGTTGGTCGACAGCTCTCGCGAGCGCTTGAGCCAGGACTGGGCCTGAGCGTGCGTCCACTCGCCGCGTACGCCCTTGGCCACGCGGGCGGTGTGCGTGGCCAGGTCGTCGGCGAGGTCCGCGAGCTCCTTCGCCGCGGTACGGGAGAACGCGGGCGGGGCGATCACGGCGTTGACGGTCACGCCGACCACCGCGCCGATCACGCTGTCGAACACCCGGATGAAGCCGTAGCTGTTGCCGAAGCTGAGCACCAGCAGGCCGGTGATCGCCACCTGGTTGACCTGCGTGCCGAGTCGCAGCGTGCGGCCGAGTACCAGGCCTAGGACCACGATCAGCGAGATGGTGAGGATGTTGATGCCCAGGCCAGCGCCGATCGCGATCGCGCCGACCATGCCCGCCACGATCCCCGCCGAGTACTGCACCGCGCGCCAGATCGACTGGTAGACCGTCACCTGCACCGTGATCAGCGCCGCGACCGAGGCGAGCACCGGCTTGTCCACGTGGAAGACCCCGGCGGCGATGGCCCACGCGGCGGCCGAGGCCACCGCGGCCTTCGCCGTCTGCACGAACGCGTCGCGCTCCCGCACGAACCAGTGCCGGAAGCCGTGCAGGTGGATCGAGCGCCGCGCCTGCGCGAGCGCCCCGCCCTCGCCCGCCTCGCCCAGCCGGAACCGGTCGAGGAGCGCCTCTACGTAACGGCCCTCTCCCCGGTCCTCCGAACTCATGGCCGAAGTCTAAGGTTATCCCGCGCACATTGACGGTGATCAGCGCAGCGGAAGTTTCAGCCAGCGCGTACGCTTGGGTCCGAGATCCGAACGGTACCTCTTACTGCGGGGACTGGAACGGAAAGTCAAGCTGTGAAGGTGAGGTGGCGCCCGGTGAGCGGCGCACCGCAGATGGACGTACCCGCTGTGCGGGACCGGCCGGGCCGCTTCGCCGTGGGCGTGATCGGCACCGGCCGGGTGGGCTCGGTGCTCGGCGCGGCGCTGGCCAGGGCCGGGCACCGGGTGGTCGCGGCGAGCGCCGTCTCCGACCGCTCCCGCCGCCGGGCGGCCGAGCTGCTGCCGGACACCCCGTTGCTGCCGCCGCCCGAGGTCGCGCAGCAGGCCGAGCTGCTGGTTCTCGCGGTGCCGGACGACGTGCTGGCCGAGCTGGTGGTCGGGCTCGCCGAGGCCGGGCTCTTCCGGGCCGGGCAGACCGTGCTGCACCCCTCGGGACGGCACGGGATCGGCGTGCTGGAGTCGGCCAGGATCCGCGGCGTGCTGCCGCTGGCGCTGCACCCGGTGATGAGCTTCACCGGCACGGACGTAGACCTGGCCAGGCTGACCGGCTGCAGCTTCGGCGTGACCGCCCCCGAGGCCTTCCGGCCGATGGCCGAGGCCCTGGTCGTGGAGATGGGCGGGGAGCCGGAGTGGATCGCCGAGGGGGACCGCCCGCTCTACCACGCGGCCCTCGCCTTCGGCGCCAACTACCTGACCACGCTCGTCGCGCAGTCGGCCGATCTGCTCGCGCGGGCCGGGGTGAGTGAGCCCGGCCGGATGCTCGGGCCGCTGCTCGGCGCCACTCTCGACAATTCCCTGCGATCGGGTGACGCCGCGTTGACCGGGCCGGTGGCGCGCGGCGACGCGGGCACGGTGGCCGCGCACCTGAGCCGGCTGGCGAAGCTCGCGCACGGTCCGAGCGCGACGGACCCGCTGGTCAACGCGTACCTCGCGCTGGCCCGGCTGACCGCGGACCGCGCGCTGGAGTCCGGTCTGCTCGCGCCGGAACGCGCCGGCGAACTGCTCGAGGTGCTCAACGAGGACGGTGGACGATGACGTTGGCGAACCCCGGCGAGACGCTGCTGGTGCACACTCGCGCGGAGCTCGAGGCCGCACGCGCGGGCCGCGTCGGCGACGTGGCCGTCGTGATGACGATGGGCGCGCTGCACGAGGGGCACCTCGCCCTGATCCGGGCCGCGCGGCGCCGGGCGAAGACCGTCGTCGTCACCGTCTTCGTCAACCCGCTGCAGTTCGGTCCGAGCGAGGACTTCGCCCGCTACCCGCGGACCATCGACGCGGACCTGAAGCTGTGCGAGCAGGCCGAGGTGGACATCGTGTTCGCTCCCGCGGTGGAGGACGTCTACCCGGGCGGCGAGCCGATGGTGCGCATCACGCCGGGACCGATGGGCGACGTGCTGGAGGGCGCGCACCGGCCTGGACACTTCTCCGGGATGCTCACCGTCGTCAACAAGCTGATCAACCTGACCGAGCCCGACTACGCCTTCTTCGGCGAGAAGGACGCGCAGCAGCTGGCCCTGATCCGGCGGATGGCGCTGGATCTGAACCTGCCGGTGGAGATCGTCCCGGTGCCCACCGTCCGCGAGCCGGACGGCCTCGCGCGCGCCAGCCGGAACCGCTACCTCGGCCCGCAGGCGCGGGTCAGCGCCGTGAACCTGAGCCGGGCGCTGTTCGCCGGGGCCGAGCAGCGTACGCCGGGGGCGATCCGGGCCGCCGCACGGGCCGTGCTCGACCGCGCCGCGCGGGCCGAGCCGCCGGTCGAGCTCGATTATCTGGCGCTGTTCGATCCCGCCACCTTCGCCGAAATCGACGAGGCCTATCGTGGTCCGGCCGTCCTCGCCCTGGCCGCGAACGTCGGCGGAACCCGGCTGATCGACAATCTCCCGCTCGGAATCGAGGGCTGAACGATGGCTGCTCGCTCGGCGATACCCGCCCGCCGCTCCCGGCTGCTCGCCCCCGAGCCCGGCTGGACCGCGTACGCGGACACGGTCGTGGTCGGCTCCGGCATAGCCGGGCTGACCGCCGCGCTCGCCGCCCGGCACGCCGGTTCCGTCCTGCTGGTGACGAAGGCCCAGCTCGCCGACGGCTCCACCCGCTGGGCCCAGGGCGGCATCGCCGCGGCGCTCGGTGTCGGCGACACCCCCGAGGCGCACCTGGCCGACACGCTCACCGCGGGCGCCGGGCTGTGCGACACCGAGGCCGTGCGCACGCTGGTGAACGGCGGTCCGGCCGCCGTCCGCCGGCTGATCGACCGCGGCTTCCAGTTCGACACCGCGGAGGACGGAGCGATCGCGCTGACCCGCGAGGGCGGCCACCATGCCGACCGGATCCTGCACGCGGGCGGCGACGCGACCGGCGCCGAGGTCTCCCGCGCGCTGCTCGCCCGCCTCGACCAGCTGCTCGACAAGATCGAGGTCATCGAGCGCGCGCTGGTGCTCGACCTGCTGCGCGACGCCGAGGGCCGCGCCGCCGGGATCACCCTGCACGTGATGGGCGAGGGCGCGCGCGACGGCGTGGGCGCGATCCGCTCCCGGGCCGTCGTGCTCGCGACCGGCGGCCTCGGCCAGGTCTTCCGCGCCACCACGAACCCCTCCGTGGCCACCGGGGACGGGGTGGCCCTGGCCCTGCGCGCCGGAGCCCGCGTCGCCGACCTCGAGTTCGTCCAGTTCCACCCGACGGTGCTCTGGCTCGGCGACGGCGCGCGCGGACAGCAGCCGCTGATCTCCGAGGCGGTGCGCGGCGAGGGCGCGTTCCTGGTGGACGCCAAGGGCGAGCGCTTCATGCCCGCGATGCACCCGATGGGCGACCTGGCACCGCGCGACATCGTGGCCAAGGGCATCATGCGGCGCGCCATGGAGTCCGGGCTCGACCACCTCTGGCTGGACGCGCGGCACTTCGGCGAGGACAAGTGGCGCGGGCGCTTCCCGACCATCTGGGAGTCGCTGCACGAGCACGCCATCGACCCGGTCCGCGACCTGATCCCGGTCGCCCCGGCCGCGCACTACTCCTCGGGCGGCGTGCTGACGGACCGCTGGGGGCACACCTCCATCCCCGGGCTGTACGCGTGCGGCGAGACGGCCTGCACCGGGGTGCACGGCGCGAACCGGCTGGCCTCGAACTCGCTGCTGGAGGGCCTGGTCTTCGCCGAGCGGATCGGCCGCGACCTGGCCCGCTGCTTCGCCCCCGGCGAGCCGGTCACCGGAGAGCCGGTCGCGGACGAGCGGGATCCGGTGCTGCTGGCCCCGACCGTGCGCAGCGCGACCCAGCAGGCGATGAGCGCGGGCGCCGGAGTGCTGCGCAGCGCCACGTCGTTGACCAGCACGGCGCGTGTGCTCGAGGAGCTTGGCGAGCACACCGACGAGCAGCCGCGCACCGAGGCGTGGGAGGCGACGAACCTGCACCAGATCGCCTCGGCGATGGCCGCGGTCGCCGCGCGCCGCGAGGAGACCCGCGGCTCGCACTGGCGCGAGGACTACCCGAAACAGGACGACACCCGCTGGCGGGTGCGTCAGGTGCTGTCGGTGGATGCGAACGGATGCACGGTCACAGAGGAGGCGGTGTCCTGATGGTCACGCTTGCGGAAAAGAAGGCGCGGCGGTTGCGCGACGAGCGGATCGCCCGATGACCACCTTCGCGGAAAAGCTGCACGACGAGCGCATCGCCGACGAGCTGCGTGCCGCCGGGCTCGACCCGGACCACGTCGCGCGGCTGGCCAGGGCCACCGTCGAGGAGGACCTCGGCGGCGGCGTGGACGTGACCAGCGAGGCGACGGTCTCGGCGGACGCGCGCGCGGTGGCCGACTACGTGGCGCGCAAGCCCGGTGTGGCCGCGGGCATCTACGTCGCCGCGGCCGTCATCGACCTGGTGTCCGGCGGCGACGCCGAGTTCGAGTTCCCGCTCGAGGACGGCGCGCGGGTCGAGCCGGGCACCGTGCTGTTCACCGCGAGCGCGCACACCCGGGACCTGCTCACCGCCGAGCGCTCCGCGCTGAACCTGCTGTGCCACATGTCCGGCATCGCCGGCATCACGCGGCAGTGGGTGGACGCGGTCGAGGGCACCGGCGCCAAGATCCGGGACACCCGCAAGACCACGCCGGGCCTGCGGCTGATCGAGAAGTACGCCGTGCGCTGCGGCGGCGGTGTCAATCACCGGATGTTCCTTTCGGACGCCGGGCTGGTCAAGGACAACCACGTCCTGGCGGCCGGCGGCGTCGTCGAGGCCTTCGAGTCCGTCCGCGCGAAGTACCCGGACCTGCCGGTCGAGGTCGAGGTGGACACGCTCGACCAGCTGCTGCCGGTGGTCGAGGCCGGCGCCGAGCTCATCCTGCTGGACAACTTCACGCCGGAGCGGATGCGCGCCGCCGTGATGCTCGTCGGCCGCAACGAGCCCTACGGCCGGACCAGGCTGGAGGCCAGCGGCGGCCTGACGCTGGATCAGGCCAGGGCCGTGGCCGAGACCGGCGTGGACTACATCTCGGTCGGCGGCCTGACGCACTCCGCCGCGATCCTCGACGTCGGCTGCGACTTCCGCTGAGCCCGCACCGCCCCGACCCCACCCGCTGCAGAGAAGACTCCTGACCATGCTGTTGACCATCGACATCGGCAACACCCATACGGTGCTCGGACTGTTCGAGGGCGCCGAGATCGTCGAGCACTGGCGGATCTCCACCGACCCGCGGCGCACCGCCGACGAGCACGCCGTGCTGTTCCAGGGCCTGATGAACAATCACCCGCTGGTCGGCGACACGGGCGTGGACGGGATCGCGATCTGCTCCACGGTCCCCTCCGTGCTGCACGAGATGCGCGACATGATCCGCAGGTACTACGGCGACATCCCGGCCCTCGTCGTCGAGCCCGGCGTGAAGACCGGCATGCCGGTGCTGGTGGACAACCCGAAGGAGGTGGGCACCGACCGGATCATCAACGCGCTGGCGGCCGTGCACCTCTACGGCGCCCCCTGCATCGTCGTCGACCTCGGCACCGCCACGTCCTTCGACGCCGTCTCCCGCAAGGGCGAATGGATCGGCGGCGCCATCGCCCCGGGCATCGAGATCTCCGTCGAGGCCCTCGGCGCGCGCGGCGCGCAGCTGCGCAAGATCGAGCTCGCCCGCCCGCGCTCCATCATCGGCAAGAACACCGTCGAATGCATGCAGGCCGGCATCCTCTACGGCTTCGCCGGCCAGATCGACGGCGTGGTCAATCGGATGGCCGACGAGCTCGCGGACGACCCCAACGACGTCACCGTCGTCGCCACCGGCGGCCTCGCCCCCCTCGTCCTCGAGGAGGCCGAGGTCATCGACGAGCACGAGCCCTGGCTCACCCTCATCGGCCTTCGCCTGGTCTACGAGCGCAACATGGGGGTCGCCTCGGGGTGAGCCCGACGGGGCGGACAAAGGGTTCGGGGACGGTCGGCCGCGCCCCTTATCCTTGGTCCATGACTTCCGAGCCGAATGCCCCCAGCAGCGCGATCTCCGACGAACCCGAGCAGATCCGGGTTCGCAAAGAGAAGCTGGACCGGCTCAAGGCGAAGGGCGTCGAGCCCTACCCGGTGGGGTACCCGCGCACGACGACCATCGCCGAACTGCGGGAGAAGTACGCGGACCTTCCCGCGGACGCGGCGACCGGGGAGCGGGCGTCGGTCACCGGCCGCATCCTGTTGTCCCGCACCGGCGGGAAGCTCTGCTTCGCGACGATTCGCGAGGGCGAGGCCGAGGTGCAGGTGATGGCCTCGCTGGACAAGCTCGGCGAGCAGTCGCTGGCCGACTGGAAGGCCGACCTCGACCTCGGCGACCAGGTCGGCGTCACCGGAGAGGTGATCACCTCGCGGCGCGGCGAGCTGTCCATCCTCGCCGATTCCTGGGCGCTGACCTCGAAGTGCCTGCGGCCGCTGCCGGACAAGCACAAGGGCCTGTCGGACCCGGAGGCGCGGGTGCGGCAGCGTTACGTGGACCTGATCGTCAACGCCGACGCGCGCGAGATGATGCGCAAGCGCTCCGCGATGATCCGCTCGATCCGCGACACCATGCACGGCGAGGGCTTCATCGAGGTCGAGACGCCGGTGCTGCAGAAGACGAACGGCGGCGCCAACGCGCGTCCGTTCGAGACGCATATCAACGCGTACAACATGCGGCTGCTGCTGCGCATCGCGACCGAGCTGCCGCTCAAGAAGCTGATCGTCGGCGGCGCCGAGCGGGTCTTCGAGATCGGCCGGCTGTTCCGCAACGAGGGCGCGGACGCCACGCACAACCCGGAGTTCACCACCATCGAGTGGTACCGCGCGTACGGCGACTACCGCACCGAGGCCGAACTCGCGCGCAAGGTGGTCCTCGCCGCCGCGCTGGCGGTCAACGGGCACACGAAGGTCACCGGCCCCGACGCGCACGGCGTGGAGCACGAGATCGACCTCGCCGAGCCGTGGGCCGAGGTCTCGGTCTACGAGGGCGTCTCGGAGAAGCTGGGCAGCGAGATCACGCCGCGGACCTCCGTCGAGGAGCTGCGCAAGCTGGCCGACGCGGCGGGCGTGCCCTACGAGAAGAAGTGGGGCCACGGCCAGATCGTGCTGGAGATGATCGAGCGGCTGCTCGAGGAGAACATCGTCGCCCCGACCTTCATCATGGACTACCCGACCGAGGTCTCCCCGCTCTCCCGCAAGCACCGCTCGATCGAGGGCGTGGCCGAGAAGTGGGACCTGGTCATCCTCGGCCGCGAGATCGGCACCGCGTTCTCCGAGCTGATCGACCCGATCGACCAGCGCGAGCGGCTGACCGAACAGTCGCGGCTCGCGGCGGGCGGGGACGAGGAGGCGATGGAGGTCGACGAGGACTTCCTCACCGCGCTCGAGTACGCGATGCCGCCGACCGGTGGCCTCGGCATGGGCATGGACCGGCTGATCATGCTGCTCACCGGCAAGAACATCCGGGAGACGATCCTGTTCCCGCTGGTCAAGCCGAACACGGGGAGCTGACGCCGAGCGCCCGGAGCGCCCGGCGTACAGTGGCAGCCATGCTGGCTGACCTGGAATCGCTTATTCCGTCCGTGTGCCTGGCGGTCGGGTTCGTGCTGCTGGTCAAGACGATCCTCAAGCAGCAGAACCCGCAGCGCCGGGCCGCGGCGAAGGCGCGCGAGGCGGCGGCCGAGGCGTCCGATCCACGGATCATGCAGGAGCAGCGGACGCCGTCCGAGCTGCGTCCGAAGAAGGCCAGGAAGACGGCGGATCGGTAGCGCTGCCAAGACCTACTGAACGAGGCGGCGGACGCGCGGCAGCACGGAGGCCGAGGCCGCGTCGCCGTTCGTGGACGGCAGGCGATCCGAGCCGACCTGGGCGAGCGCGCGGGCGAGCGCGCGCGGGCTGGTCTCCCGGGCGGCGTGATCGTCCGCCAGCATCTCCACGAGTTCGGCCACGGCCGCCGTCGCGCGGCGTGCCGGGGGCAGGAAGGGCAGCGCGGATTCCCAGGCCACGAAGGGCTGGATGATCAGTTCGTGCCGGCCGACGGCGTGCGCCCGCTCGTGCGCGAGGACAGCCGCCAGTTCCTCAGGGCCCAGCGACGCGATCGCGCCGTGCGTCACCACGATCCGCGGACGCGGTCCCGGCAGGCAGTACGCGGCGGGCTCGGGGTGATCCAGCACCCGGACACCGTTCAGGTCGATCCACGCCAGCAGGTCCACCGCGTCCCGCTGCTTGGCCAGTTGCCGCTCGATCCGGATCGTGTTCGTCGCCAGCACGCCGAGCAGCCAGGTCAGCAGGATCGCCGCGCCCGCGAGCGCGGCCAGGTTCAGCAGCGTCCAGCGCGGACCGAGCGGGTCGAAGCCGAGCAGCAGCAGCGAGCCGACCGCCGAGATGCCGCCGGACAGGCCGATCACCTGCCACAGCGCGATCCCGCGGCGCGGATTGCGACTCGGCCAGGCCGCCACGGCCAGCCGGGTCGGCACCGGCCAGGCCAGAACGACGGCGAGCAGCGCGCAGAGCGCCGCGAGAAGGGACATCATCGTCCGCGGTCTCAGCCGCTGGCGAGAAGTTCGCGTAGCACGGCCTTCTCCTCCTCGGAGACCGCGCCGGCGAAGTGCACCAGGGCGGAACGCCGGTCCGAGGTGGTGCCGAGGGCCTCGAGCATCGTGTTCGCGATGAGCTCCGCCTTCGTCGTGGTCGCCGAGTACCGGTAGGCGCGGCCGTGCCGCACCCGGGTCACGAAGCCCTTCGCGCCGAGCCGGTCCAGGACAGTCAGGATCGTCGTCACCGCCGGCGCGTGCTCGCGCGGCAGGACGTCGACGATATGGGTCGCGGGTACCGGCTCCGGTGTGTTCCAGAGCACGTCCATGACCGCGCGTTCAAGTTCGCCAAGCCGTGCCATGAGGTCTACTCTACCGATGAAAGAGTTTCTACGGTAAGTAGAAGTTGGTCGACGGGAGTGAGGCCTGCATGTCCGGAGTGGACGCGGCGCGCATCGAGACCGCTTTTTCGCTCTCCTTCCACATCCTGTTCGCCGTCTTCGGCGTCGGAATGCCCTGGGTGCTGCTCTACACCGAGGGTCGTTGGCTGAAGACTGGAGATCAGAACTGGTACGCCCTCACCCGCAAGTGGGCGCGGGTCACAGCGGTGCTCTTCGCCATCGGCGCGGTCTCCGGCACCGTGCTCTCCTTCGAGTTCGGCCTGCTGTGGCCCACGTTCATGGCCACGTACGGCGGCGCCATCGGCCTGCTGTTCACGCTGGAGGCCTTCGCCTTCTTCCTCGAGGCGATCTTCATGGGCCTCTACCTCTACGGCTGGAAGCGGCTGACCCCGCGCGTCCACTGGTTGACGCTGTGGCCGATCGCCATATCCGGCACGCTCTCCACGCTGTTCATCGTCTTCGCCAACGCCTGGATGAACGACCCGGTCGGCATCGGCATGACGGACGGGAAGGTCACCGCGGATCCGTGGGCCGTCTTCGGCAGTTCGGTGGGCTGGTCCGAGGTGACGCACATGTTCGTCGCCGCGATGATGTGCACCGGCGGCGCGGTCGCCGCGGTCTACGCGTGGGGCATGCTGCGCGGCCGACGTGACCGATACCACAGGCTGGGCCTGAACGTGGGGCTGTGGACGGTGCTCGGGATGGTGCCGATCCAGATGTTCCTCGGCGACTGGTCGGCGCGCGTGGTCGGCGCGACCCAGCCGCTGAAGCTGGCGGCGATGGAGGGCGTGTACACGACCGGCTCGCACGTGCCGCTGACCATACTCGGCTACTACGACCAGAACACCCACAAGATCATCGGCGGAATTCCGATTCCCGACGGCCTGTCCCTGCTGATGGGCTTCAAGGCCAGCACGGTGATCCGGGGTATGGATACCACGACGCCGGCCGACACCCCGAACTCCGCCGTGATCCATCTCGCATTCGACTCCATGGTCGGCTGCGGCGTGCTGGTGTTCGCCGTCGCCGGACTCGCCGTCCTGACCTGGCTCCTGCGTCGTCGCAAGGGCCTGACGCCGCGGATTCCGCACACGAAGCTGTGGCTGTGGGCCGCGATCGCGACCGGTCCGGCATCGGTGATCGCGATGCTCGGCGGCTGGGAGGTCACCGAGGGCGGGCGGCAGCCGTGGATCGTCTACAACCTGATGACCGTGACCAACGCGGCGACCAAGACCGGCGGCCTCGGCTGGAGCGTCGTCGCCACGATCGTGATCTACGTCGGCCTGGCCGCGGCGCTGCTGCTCATCCTGCGCAAGCTGGCCACCGGCGCGCCGCCCGGACTCGACGCTGAATCAGACCCCGATGTCCCGAGCCCGAGCCCGTCGGCCGCCGAGGAGGCGATCGCATGACCGCCGTGAACCTGATGCTGGTCATCATCGTGCTCTCGCTGCTGGCCTACGCGCTGCTGGCGGGCGCCGACTTCGGCGGGGGCGGCTGGGACATGCTGGCCGGCCTCGGACGCGACCGGTCCAGCGCCGAGGACCAGCGCAAGCTGATCTCCGCCTCGCTGGGCCCGGTCTGGGAGGCCAACCACGTGTGGCTGATCTTCGTGATCGTCTGCACGTTCTCCGGCTTCCCCTCCGCCTTCGGCGACATCGCCACCTCGCTCGAATTGCCGCTCGCCCTGGCGCTCGTCGGCATCGTGCTGCGCGGCGCGGCGTACGTGTACCGCGCGTACGGCGAGGGCGCTTCGCTGCCGGACCGCTGGTGGAGCCGCATCTTCGCCTGCGCCTCGGTGCTCACGCCGTTCATGCTCGGCGTCAGCGGCGCCGCGCTCGCCACCGGGAAGCTGCGCCCGGGAAGTTCGCCGGCCGCCCCCTTCGAGGCGCCGTTCACCATCCTGGCCGGCCTGCTCGCGGTCGTGGTCACGGCGTTCCTGGCCGCGGTCTACCTGTGCTTCGACGCGTCGCTGCACCCTGATACCGCCCGCCTGGTCGCGGTGTTCCGGCGCAAGGCGATCTACGCGGCCGTGGCCTCCGGCGTCATCGTGCTGGTCATGCTGCCCTTCTTCTACCGGGACGCGCCGGTGGTCGCCGCGCGCTTCACCGACCGCTCGATCCCGTTCGCCGCGGTCTCCGCGCTGTGCGGCTTCGGCAGCCTGTGGGTGCTGTGGAAGGAGAAGTACCTGCTGGCCCGGGTCACGGCGGCGACCGCGATCATCGGCGTGCTCGGCGGCTGGGCGGCCGCGCAGTACCCGGACCTGCTCGTCGGCGTCTACACCGCCCGGCAGGCCGCGGCGGCGCCGTCCAGCCTGGACACGATGCTGGTCGCCATGTTCATCGGAATGCTCGTCGTGGTCCCGTCGTTCCTCTATCTGCTGAAGGTGTTCACGGCTCCGGTCATCGAGGAGCACTGAAGACTGAAGAGGACCATTGAGACCCCCGTCCGGCCGCATTTTGAATACCGGTAAGCTCACCCGGGTGAGTGACGCGGTTGCGATGGATGCACAGAAGACGGCAGTAGGCGGCCCGGACGGCGCGCCAGAGTACGGACAGCCCGAGCTGCTGAACGAGATCCGGTCAAGCTGGGCGCTGATCGAACCGCGGGCCCCCGAGGCCAGCGCGTACTTCTACGAGCACTTCTTCACGCAGAACCCGCGCTACCGCAAGCTGTTCACCGGCGACCCGGCCGCCCAGCAACGCCGGCTCTTCCAGGCCGTGTCCCGGATCATCGCCGATTTCGACGACCTCGACGACTTCCTGCCCTACCTGCGCCGGCTCGCGCTGCGGCACCGCAAGTTCGGCCTGCGACCGGCTCACTACCAGGCCTTCGGCGAGTCGATGCTCGCCACCATCAGCCGCTTCACCGGACCGGCCTGGACCGATCTGACCCGACAGGCCTGGGAGGCGGGCTACGGGCTCGTCGCCAGTGTGATGCAGGAGGCAGCGGCCGAGGCGGAGGCGCAGGCGCCGCCGTACTGGGAGGCCGAGGTCGTCGCGCACGAACTGCTCGCCGAGGACGTCGCGCGGATCGAGGTCCGGGTGCTGCAGGACCCGGATCGGCCCGGACCGTACCGCTACCACGCCGGGCAGTACGCGTCGCTCGAGGCGGCCAACCAGCCGCGGGTCTGGCGCGATTTCTCCTTCGCCAGCATGGACACCGGCGAGAACCGGATCGTCCTGCACATCCAGGCCGGACGCTCCGGCGGCGTGAGCGACCTGCTGGTGCGCGAGACGGCCGAGGGCGACCGGCTGCGCATCGCCGGAGCCGAGGGCGAGCTCGGCTTCGCCGGTACGGCGGACACCCTGGTCGCGGTGGCGCACGGCACCGGCGCGGCCCCCGTCTCCGGGCTGGTCGAGGCGCTGATCGCGGGCGGCGACCGGCGTCCGCTGACCGTGCTCCTGGTCACGCCGGACCACGGCCCGGGATCGGCCGCCGAGCACTACCTGGCGAAGCACTTCGAGGAGCAGGCGGCCCGGCACGGCGCGCTGGAGGTCCTGGTCGTCGGCGAGAGCTCGCTCGCGCGGACGGCGCGAGCCGTGCTGGCCCCGGAACGGCCGTGGCAGGGGGCGGTGCTGGTCGGCCCGAGCGTGCTGATCGACCACTGCCGGGCCGAGCTGCTGGCCGCGGGCACGCCCGCCGAGGCGATCGCCACCGATCAGTTCGATTGAAGGCACCGCCGGGCCCGCGGGCACGGGCCGGGCCGCACCGCCCCGACCGTCGCGGAGCTCGAGTGGTTCGACGAACTCATCGAGCGCTACTTCCCGCGGCCGATGGCGTCCCGCCTGGTACCCGTGGCAAGCCCCTGGTTCGCCGCGCGCCGACCGCTGGCGCTGCCGGCGCCGATACGGCTCCCGCAGCTGCCGCCGCCGGGTCCGTCCGGTTTCCCCTGGTTCGGCTGAATCTGCGTCTGTTCACCCGCGTGGTGGATGGGCACCGTGCCGCCCAGCTGCCAGAGTGCCGCTTGTGGCGCAGCGTGAAAGTACTGGCAGCGGTCATGGGCCGCGGCCGGACAAGACGGCGCTGCTCTGCCTCGGCATGGTGCTGCTCTTCTCGCCGCTGGCCGCGCTCTGCCTGCTCCCCGTGCTGCTGCTGCTGTCCTGCACCGGCGTACCGCTCTGGCTGGGCTACGGCGTCTGGGCCCTGAGCGCCTGCCTCTACGGCCTTCGACCCGTGCAGCTCGCGCTGGCCCGGCTGCTCTGGCCGGTGCGCCACCCCTTCCCCGCCGAGCAGCAGCGGCTCGACGTGGTCTGGGCCGAGGTGCTCGGCCGCGCCGCGGTCTCCGAGCGCCGCTTCCGGATCTGGGTGGTGGACCTCGCCGACGTCAACGCGCACTGCGTCGGCCGCGACCTGATCTGCGTGACCACCGGCGCGCTGGCCGAGCTCGGCGACCGGGAACTGGCCGGGGTGCTCGCCCACGAACTCGGCCACCACCTGCGGATGCACACCGCGGCCGCCGCGTTCCTCGTCTGGGTGCTGCTGCCGCTGCAGGCCGTCGCGTTGATCGGCACCGGATTCGGGGTGCCGCTCGCCGCGTTCGCCGGCTGGCTGTCCGGGTTCGAATTCGCGCCCGGGATCAAACGGGCGGCGCTGCTGGCGCTCAGCCGGCTGGAGACCGCGGTGCGGGCCGGTTTCGCGGCACCAGGGATGCTCGCCTTCGCCGTCAAGAACGCCGCGAGCCGCCGGGCCGAGTACCAGGTCGACGCCTACGCGGTGGACCTGGGCTTCGGTGCGGAACTGCTCAGCGCGCTGCGTTGGTTCGAGGCCTGCGCCCCGCCCGCCGCGGCGCAGCCGCTGGTGCCGGGACCGCGCCGGGCCAGGCACGCGGCGGTCCGGGTGCCGCGTCCGACGCACCCGCCGCTGGAGCGCCGGATGGCCAGGATCGCCGCCCGCGTGGCGGCCTGCGCGGCGGCCGAGGATACCCTGCTTCCGTGAACGACCTGACGGTACGACGGGCCAGGACGGGCGACGTGCCCGGCATCCGGCGGCTGATCGACCACTACGCCGCCGAACGGATTCTTCTCGACAAACCCACGGTAACGCTCTTTGAGGACATTCAGGAATTCTGGGTGGCCGAGCGGGACGTCGACGGGAGTTTGGCCGGCTGCGGCGCGCTGCACGTGATCTGGCGCGACCTCGCCGAGGTCAGGACCATCGCGGTGGGCCCGGAGTTTCGCGGCCGGGGCGTCGGCCACGCCATTCTGGAAAAACTATTGGCGACCGCGGGCTGGCTCGGCATCCGGCGGGTCTTCTGTCTGACCTTTGAGACGCCGTTCTTCGCGGCGCACGGTTTCACGGAGCTCGTCGAGGCCGCCGTGGATCCGACGGTGGAGGCGGAGCTGTTGCGATCAGCGGACGAGGGTATCGCCGAGTTCTTGGATCTGGAGCGCGTCAAGCCGAATACGCTGGGCAACACCCGGATGCTTAAGCTTCTTTGAGACTCCTGCGGCCCGGACCCGGGAAAGTGGGGCGGGAGAGTTGAAAGAATCGCTAAACTACGGTTTTCTTAGACTGTACGCGAAGCCTGGGCCGTGACAGGCACGCGCAAAAGGGTCTTCGTCGCCGTGTGCGAAAGGAAAAACAATGGCAAAGCAGACAGTGACCATCGATGACCTCGATCAGACCCCGGGAGCGCGCGAGGTCCATTTCATGCTCGACAACTACGAGTACGTCGTCGACCTGAACGACAAGAACTTCGAGGCGCTCAAGGCCGTGCTCGCGAAGTACATCGAGGTCGCGACGCCGCTGGGCAAGGTGTACCGGGCCACCCCGCAGCGCCCGTCGGCCCGCCGCCGCGCCGCGGCCGAGGGTCCGAGCACCGCGGAAATGCGCGAGTGGGCGAAGAAGAACGGCCACGAGGTCAGCGACCGCGGCCGGCTGCAGCAGGAAGTCATCGACGCGTACCTCGCCGCACACTAGCGAGCGGCGTTCGTCGAAGTCATCGACGCACAGTGGGCCTCACCGCACACTAGTGAGCGGCGTTCGTCGGAGTCATCGACGCACTGGCCGTACGGCTCACTGACGGCGAGCTTGCGCGAAGTCGGATGCAAACGGCGGCGGAAACGGCGGTGCCCTTTAGGGTGCCGCCATCGCCATTCAGTCAGCTTGTCCGCTTCTGCTGCGGCGGCCGGCGCAGCAGTCGCCGGGAACAGCATTCGGCGATCGTGGCGAGCAGCGCGATCACCTCGGGCGCGGGGGCCTTCGGGTCGTGCAGCCAGTCGGTCGGCTCGGGGACGGACTCACCCGCGCCGTACGCGCGCAGGCCCAGATCGATGCCGCCCCAGTCCAGCCACTCCAGCAGCTCGGGCAGGTCCTCCTTCGCCCCCGGCGCGACGAAGAACAGGCAGGCCGCGTCGCCGTCGAGCGCCACCGGCCCGGGACGCAGCGCGGGCTGGTCGTAGCCGATCAACCGCCGCAGCGCCCAGCGGCCCGCCGGTTCAGGCACCCGCAGCACATCGAAATCCACGCCGCACTGCGGCAGCCGTGCGGTGTCCGCGGCGGGGGTGGGGCCGTGCATGGCGACAATCTAGGGCAGCTTCGTGGCACGTGGCGGCAAGACGCCGAAGTATTGCCCCGGGCGGGTGCACCGGCACCTCTCGCACCCTCGTTCGCTTCAGGCGTACACACTGCACGAGTACCGGCTTGATCTGCGGGAAGACCCTCTGTAACGGGCCCGGGCAGCCGCTCGGGCGGGTGATCCGCCAGCGAGCGGAGGGCACTGTCCCTTAGGGTCGAGACCTGGCGACTAGCATCGGTAGGACAGGCCGGGGTTGTGGTTCCGGGTCGGCCCGGTACTTCCCGACCACTCCGGGGAGCGAGAAGAGATGTTCGAGAGGTTCACCGACCGCGCAAGGCGGGTTGTCGTCCTGGCTCAAGAAGAGGCCAGGATGCTCAACCACAACTACATCGGCACCGAGCACATCCTGCTCGGCCTCATTCACGAGGGCGAAGGCGTAGCCGCCAAGGCCCTCGAATCGCTGAACATCTCCCTTGAGGCAGTTCGGCAGCAGGTCGAGGAGATCATCGGCCAGGGCCAGCAGGCACCCTCAGGCCACATCCCCTTCACTCCACGCGCCAAGAAGGTCCTCGAGCTCGCACTGCGCGAGGCGCTGCAGCTTGGCCACAACTACATCGGGACCGAGCACATCCTGCTCGGCCTGATCCGCGAGGGCGAGGGCATCGCCGCGCAGGTGCTCGTCAGGCTGGGCGCCGACCTGAACCGGGTCCGCCAGCAGGTGATCCAGCTGCTGCACGGCGACCAGGGCAAGGAGCCGGCCGCTGCGGTCGCGCCGTCCGGGACGGCGCCCTCCACCTCGCTTGTGCTCGACCAGTTCGGCCGGAACCTGACCCAGGGCGCTAGAGAAGGCAAGCTCGATCCCGTGATCGGCC